>NZ_JAWOSW010000007.1:0-205774 GCF_033338535.1 Vibrio sp. Vb2131 | reverse complement strand
CTTTAAAATACAAAACGCCCGATGAAGTACATCGAGCGTTTTAGTTAAAAAGTGTCAACCCATATCAGGACGGGTCATCAAGCTGAGTGGAAGGTCAAAAAGTGTTACTGACGGGAAGTGTAGAGCCTCGAGAAGCTGCATTAGGCGTAGATATCATTACTCATTAGATAGTTGCTGCAGAGCTGAGCTTTTCGAATGTCATATCACCAACGCAGAAGTTCTCCTTAACTTGCTTAAGTAACCCAACAAGTGAAATTACACCGCCTCATCAATGAAATCTAAACCTGTTAGATCTTCTGAGAAACCGATACCTGTCAGCTTATGTTCGGTCACTAATTCTCGAAGTATATCTGTACAGAATAGGTTTACGGGGCCTTCCTCTACTGACTTGAAGATATATTTATCTTGAGTATCTTCTTCGTCGAAGACTAGTGTCTCCAATCCTATCAATTCACCGTATTCAACTTTGGGAATCGTTAACTGTTTGTTCTCTCTTGCGAATGTCAGTGCTGTATAGAAATACCAAGTTTCACTACCTACATTGATCGGCAAAAACTCTCCACATGTCGACAACTTGTTATGTAAGTAATTGAATGCTTTGGGTGAAAATATGAGGAATGTATTACACCAAATACTTATATCTGGAGTTTCCGAATCTTTCTTGAGAACATCTGCAAACTCCGAATTAACCTTACCCCATATCGGTTGGAGTGATGAATTGTGCGAAGGTTGATGCAGTATGTCTCTTACAAGCTCAAAGTCACCTAATTGTTCAGCTAGGTCACTAGGCAATAATGAAAGAGTTTTAAACTTAGCAGGATCTTCTGTGATTCTATAAACAGTCATGAGCCATTCCAACTTACATCTTTTTTCTGAGTAATCTTTGAAGGGTATTCTCCATCCTTCAGCTCATTTTAATCCTATTTAATTGAGCTACTACCATCTGTTTTGTCATACCACCAGTCACAAATATTCTTGCGATCCAGTTCTCATAGTTAAATCGATGTATTGAACAGTGTGCCGGTGATTTTGGGTCAACCCAATTCAAGTCGTTGTTCTTTTTGAAGTTAATCATCCAGACCCCATTTCTTGGATCATTTATACTTATTTGGTGCATGTGCAGCTCAAGTCGAGCTGCCTGAATTGCTGTTTGTTTGAACCGACCTTTTCCTGGAATAATGTGGTGGGCTTACGAATATTCTGGACCGGGTTAATTGCCAGGCCGATCCCCCACTCTTTAATCGCAATGTTGTACAGGTGACTGAGCAGGGCCAGGTCAATGTGCACGGTGTTAGGTGAGCGTGGCTTAGGGGCCGGGTTACCTCTGGCGTCGCAACTATCCAGGCCAGCTAACCGGTCGTCTCGATACTTGGCAATGATTTCGGGCGTCAGGGCGGCCAGGGAGTATTTTCCCAGGGCTTTGATGAGCGGTTTGGAATGTCTCGCGTCACAGGCAGCGGTCGCCGGTCGTTTGGTAGGTGAGATTTCTGCCAGGTAGCGTTTTAATGCTTCTTCAATGGTGAGGCGTTCAGACGAGGAACGTTTGATGTAGACGCCACGTACAATTTCATCTTCGGTACGTCTTGCCCAATCCTCTGCATCGCGTTTGAGACGAAAAGTTTTAGACGTCGTCGGCCAGCCAGTTTTTCGAATAACGGCTTTCCAGGTACCAGAAGAGGTTTTAACTAAAGTTGCCATGTGAGTACTCCCGAATGCGTACTGTACTGATTTTGTACCTCGGGACGGAATAAAAGGCAACATTCAAAGAAGGGTAAGCGAAGTGCTTGATTTGAATGGTGGCCCCTCGCAGACTTGAACTGCGGACCAATCGATTATGAGTCGACTGCTCTAACCACTGAGCTAAGGGGCCTTAATAGGACAACGATTATAGGGGAAGCGTTGCAAGGTGTCTAGATACCAACTAGGGCAATTGCGCTTAGTTTTTATCCACTTAGAACAGTAGATAATAAAAAAGGTGACCTAAAGTCACCTTTTTTGATTTCTAAAAGCTTGTATGCGCTGCGATTATTCGTCTAGGAAGCTGCGCAGAGTCTCTGAGCGGCTTGGATGGCGAAGTTTACGTAGTGCTTTTGCTTCGATCTGACGGATACGCTCACGAGTAACGTCGAACTGCTTACCAACTTCTTCTAGAGTATGGTCAGTGTTCATGTCAATACCAAAACGCATACGAAGTACTTTCGCTTCACGTGGCGTTAGACCTGCAAGCACGTCTTTTGTTGCCACCTTAAGGCTAGTTGCAGTTGCAGAATCTAGCGGAAGTTCTAGCGTTGTATCTTCGATAAAATCACCTAGATGCGAATCTTCGTCGTCACCGATTGGTGTCTCCATTGAGATAGGCTCTTTAGCGATTTTTAGAACTTTACGAATCTTGTCTTCTGGCATTTGCATACGCTCTGCCAGTTCTTCCGGTAGCGGCTCGCGACCCATCTCTTGCAACATTTGACGAGAAATACGGTTTAGCTTGTTGATCGTTTCGATCATGTGTACCGGGATACGAATCGTACGTGCTTGGTCCGCGATTGAACGAGTGATTGCCTGACGGATCCACCACGTTGCGTAAGTCGAGAACTTGTAACCACGACGATATTCGAACTTATCTACCGCTTTCATCAGACCGATGTTACCTTCTTGGATCAGATCCAAGAACTGTAGGCCACGGTTGGTGTATTTCTTCGCGATAGAAATTACAAGACGCAAGTTCGCTTCAACCATCTCTTTCTTCGCACGGCGAGCTTTTGCTTCACCGATAGACATACGACGGCTGATGTCTTTAATGTTCTGTACGTTTAGAGAAGTCTCTTCTTCAATCATTTTTAGCTTAGCGATTGAACGACGGATTTCTTCTTCGTTACGTTTGATCTTTTCAGCGTATGGCTTGTCTGAAGCAAGAACTTCATCCAGCCAAGCTTCACTTGATTCATTACCAGTGAACAGCGCGATGAATGATTTCTTCGGCATTTTGCCGTATTCAACCACTGACTTCATGATCAGACGCTCTTGAGTACGAACGCGATCCATAGCAGTACGCAGTTCATTCACTAGGTGATCAAACTGTTTAGGCGTTAGACGAAACTCGCGGAATACGTCTAGCATCATTTCATTAGCAACGGTTGCTTTCGGGCTGTTATAGCCGTATTCGTTGATTGCTAATTGAAGATTTTGATAGGTGCTGCGTAGTTGGTTGAATTTCTCTAGCGCTAATTCAGGATCGATACCTACATCTTCTTCAGAATCATCTGAATCGTCATCGCTATCTTCGTCGTCATCAACGTCTTCATCGTCTTCTTCTTCTAACTGAGATTCAGTCAGTTCAGAACCGATGTGTGTTGCCGTTGGTGCAGCGGTGTCGTCAGCATCTGGATCTACAAAACCTGAAATTAGGTCTGTAAGACGTAGTTCTTCAGCCTGAACTTTGTCAAATTGCTCAAGAATGTACGGAATTGTGCCTGGGTATTCAGCAACAGACGATTGAACTTGGTTAATACCTTCTTCAATACGTTTTGCGATGTCGATTTCGCCTTCGCGAGTTAGAAGTTCGACAGTACCCATCTCACGCATGTACATACGTACTGGGTCTGTTGTACGACCAATCTCACTCTCTACGCTAGAAAGTGCAGCGGCTGCAGCTTCGGCTGCATCTTCATCGGTAATATTTGTGTCATCGTTCAGTGCTAAATCATCAGCATCAGGAGCAGTTTCTACTACCTTAATGCCCATGTCGTTGATCATCTGAATGATGTCTTCTACCTGTTCTGAATCTACGATTTCAGCAGGTAGGTGGTCATTTACTTCGGCGTAGGTCAGATAGCCTTGTTCCTTGCCTTTAATAACAAGTGACTTTAGCTGTGACTGCGGATTGTGATCCATAGACGGTATCCAACTTCGTAATCTGGTGAAGGAATCAGTATGCGAAATGCAAACCACTTACTATAACAAATTAAATCGTTGCTGACTAATTAAACAGGGTTACGCTTTTAAATCTAGCATAAGTGCTAGCAGCTCCCTTTTCTCTTCGGCTGATAAACCGACACTTCTTGCTTTGGCCTGCAGGTTTTCAATTTGTTTTTCTACGCACTGGGCAATAATTTTATCCAGTGAGTCTAAAAAGATTTCTTCTTGGTTGTCCTCATCGAGTGGAATGTCCCAACTCGCGAGACGAGACAGAAGGGTCTCATTTTGGCTGTTTCGCCAATGCTCTAATAATTGGCCTGTGTTGATATGGGGATGCGCTTGGCATTTATCAAGTACATCAACAAATAAACTTAGACCAGGAATGGGCAAATCTCTAACGCTAGTTAGATCTGGCACCATACTTACGTATTGTGGGTTTTGAATCAGTAACGCGATCACTTCTCGCATCGGCGTTCGCTTGATTTCTTTATGAGGTTGAGGCCTTTTATCCTCTTTACCTTGTTTTGAAATTAGCTGCTGTAGTTGGCGCTCATCAACCAAACCCAAACGGCGGCCAAGCAATTCTCTCAAGTATAGTCTTAAAGTGCCGCCAGGGACTTTATCAATGAGAGGAACCGCAAGAGTACTCAGTTTTGCCATGCCTTCTTTCGTGCTCATATCGACCTGCTGAGTCAATGAGCTGAACATGAATTCAGACAAGGGCATCGCATTAGACACTTGCTGCTCAAATGCTTGTTTTCCGTTTTGTCGGATATAAGAGTCGGGATCTTCTCCATCCGGCAAAAACATGAATTTTAACTGGCGACCATCAGTTAGGTAAGGCAATGCATTTTCCATGGCACGCCACGCGGCTTCACGGCCTGCGCGGTCACCGTCATAACAACACACGACGGTGCTTGTTTGCCTGAATAACACTTGCAAGTGATCGCCCGTTGTCGAGGTTCCTAATGAGGCAACGGAATAATCTATGCCATATTGAGCAAGCGCGACAACATCCATATAGCCTTCAACCACTAAAATTTGTGGTGGCTCACGATACGCTTGTAGTACTTCATAAAGGCCATACAACTCTTTACCTTTATGAAATATCGGGGTTTCGGGTGAGTTGAGATATTTTGGTGTCCCATCACCTAATACTCTACCACCAAAGCCTATTACTCGGCCGCGTCTGTCTCGAATAGGAAACATCACTCGACCACGGAATCGGTCGTAGCGGTTGCCTTTATCGTTTTCAATCAACATGCCGCCAGTGACGAGCATGTCTTGGTTTTCTTTATTCTGGCCAAAGTTCTTACGAACTAAATCCCATTCATCAGCCACATAGCCGATGCCAAACTTCTGGACGATTTCACCAGACAGGCCGCGATCTTTTAGATACTCAATCGCCACCTTACTTGCTGGCTGTTTGAGTTGGTTACGATAAAATTGAGCAATGCTGCCCATTAAGTCGTATAGGTTACGTTTTTCACTGCTGCTTGCTTGTGGGCCTGATTGAAACGAACCATTACCGCCACTACGTTGTTCGCGAGGAACATCTAAACCCAAGTATGAAGCGAGTTCTTCAATGGCTTCGACGAATTCTAGTCGGTCGAACTCCATCAAAAAATCGATGGCATTTCCATGCGCGCCACAACCAAAACAATGGTAGAACTGCTTTTCTTGACTGACACTGAATGAGGGTGTCTTTTCGTTGTGGAAAGGGCAGCATGCGCCGTAGTTTTTGCCTTTTTTCTTAAGTTTCACACGTGTGTCGATGATATCGACAATATCAAGTCGAGCTAGAAGGTCATCGATAAAACTGCGAGGGATGTGTCCAGCCATAAAACCTAACAAAAAAAAGAAGATGATGAGTGGAGTGAATGCCTTAAAAGAATGAGCGTATTGCCCATTGATTTCATTCCATCCATCCAGATACAAACAAGCCGTGCACTCCAAAGGATAGCACGGCTTGCTGCAATTGGGTGGGGTACCTTAAGCCAATTTAGCGCGAACTAAACCGCTTACTTTACCCATATCTGCACGCCCTTGAATTTGCGGTTTCAGAACGCCCATTACTTTGCCCATGTCTTGCATGCCAGCTGCGCCAGATTCAGCAATCGCGTTCTCGATGAGAGCCGCGACTTCTTCGTCTGTCAGTGGTTGAGGCATAAAGTCCTCAAGAACGGTAATTTCTGCTTGTTCCGCATCAGCAAGATCTTGACGACCCGCTGCTTCAAACTGCGCTACAGAGTCGCGACGTTGTTTAACCATCTTGGTCAATACTGCAAGAATGTCGTCATCGTTCAGAGTAATCTGTTCGTCAACTTCACGTTGCTTGATTGCTGATAGGGCTAAACGAATAGTACCAAGGCGCAATTTGTCCTTGGCTTTCATCGCTAATTTTTGCTCTTCTTTGAGTTGATCAATCAGAGCCATAACTAAATTCCTTTTGGAGCTCAGTTATTAGTACAGGCGAACGCGACGAGCGTTTTCGCGAGCTAGCTTCTTAGCGTGACGCTTTTGAGCTGCTGCTTTAGCGCGTTTGCGAACTGTAGTTGGTTTTTCGTAGTGCTCACGACGACGCACTTCAGAAAGGATACCTGCTTTTTCGCAAGAGCGCTTAAAACGACGTAGAGCAACGTCGAACGGTTCGTTTTCACGTACTTTAACTACTGGCATATGCCTTTCACCTCAGGGGTTATTCGTTAACGCTGGTATTCAACAGACCAAATCACAATTGTTAGGTCTCTTACCAGCTTGATCAAAAATGGTGCGGAATTTTAATCCGATCACAACTACTTTGTAAAGCCTTTTGTCGATTATTGTCTGTACAAAATTTGTTTGCAGCACCAAGGCGAGGTAATATGACGCCCAAATTTCCTCTATACAGAAAGCATACTGAGAAAACCATGCGCATTATTGGTATTGAAACCTCTTGTGACGAGACTGGCATCGCAATTTATGACGATGAAAACGGTCTCTTGTCACACAAGCTATACAGCCAAGTAAAACTGCACGCAGATTACGGCGGTGTGGTGCCTGAGTTGGCTTCACGTGACCACGTAAAGAAAACCATTCCTCTTATTAAAGAGGCACTAAAAGAAGCGAACTTAACTTCAAAAGACATCGATGGTGTCGCGTATACCGCGGGGCCTGGTCTTGTTGGGGCGCTATTAGTGGGTGCTACTATCGGTCGCAGTATTGCTTATGCTTGGGGAGTGCCAGCGGTACCTGTTCATCATATGGAAGGTCACCTATTGGCCCCAATGTTGGAAGATAACCCTCCACCGTTCCCGTTTGTGGCGGTATTAGTATCGGGCGGTCACTCTATGATGGTGGAAGTGAGAGGCATCGGTGAGTACAAAATTCTAGGTGAGTCGATTGATGATGCGGCGGGCGAAGCGTTTGATAAAACAGCGAAGCTAATGGGTTTGGATTACCCAGGCGGTCCACTATTATCTAAACTGGCGGAAAAAGGTACACCGGGCCGCTTTAAGTTCCCGCGCCCAATGACGAATGTGCCCGGTTTGGACATGAGTTTCTCTGGTCTAAAAACCTTTACGGCTAACACGATTGCTGCAAACGGTGATGACGAGCAAACTCGCGCGGACATCGCATTGGCATTTGAAGAAGCTGTGTGTGCTACGTTGGCTATTAAATGTAAGCGCGCGCTTGAGCAAACAGGCATGAAACGTATTGTTATTGCTGGTGGTGTGAGTGCTAACCGTCGTTTGCGAGCTGAGTTAGAGAAGTTAGCGAAGAAAGTTGGCGGCGAAGTTTACTACCCACGTACTGAGTTCTGCACAGATAACGGTGCTATGATCGCTTACGCAGGCATGCAGCGCTTGAAGAATGGCGAAGTGGCTGATATGTCAGTAGAGGCTCGTCCACGTTGGCCAATTGATCAACTAACACCTGTCGCTTAATCAAATTTATGCGGTAGGTTTGAAACCGGTTCTGTGTAATAAAGGTCTCTGCTCCTCAGAGGCCTTTATTTTTAATTATTCAATGAACCGCCTCGTTTTACATTCTGACTGATGCGATCAGTTCGCTATTGTTTCAGTGCTAGGATGACGTGGAAGAATAAGAAATGGATATAACAATGAATAAGTTTGAAATTGAAGGTCAGCAACTTGCTTATCTAGATAAAGGTGAGGGCCCAGTGCTTCTATTTGGTCATAGTTACCTTTGGGATAGCCAAATGTGGGCGCCGCAAGTTGAGGTTTTAAGCCAGTCATTCCGTTGTATTGTGCCAGATCTTTGGGCACATGGTGAATCGGACGCTGCACCTGCATCGACACAGTCATTGGCCGACTATGCACAACATATGTTGGCATTGATGGATCATTTAGATATCGAAGAGTTCTCGATAGTGGGCTTATCTGTTGGCGGCATGTGGGGAGCAGAGCTAACGGCTCAAGCGCCGCAACGTGTTAAGTCACTGGTATTGATGGATACCTTCATTGGCTGGGAGCCAGAAGTTACGTATAAGAAGTATTTTGCAATGCTTGATACCATCAGCCAAGTCCAAGCTGTGCCTGCGCCAATTATTGAAGCCGTTGTGCCGCTGTTCTTTGCCAACAACGTCAATCAGGATAACCCTGAACTTGTCGCTTCATTCAAACGCAGTTTAGAAGAGCTGAACGGTGAGCGTGCGGTGGAAGTCGCTCGCATAGGGCGCATGGTGTTTGGTCGCCGTGATGTGATTGAAGATTCGGAAAAATTCGCTCTGCCGACGTTAATTGCGGTGGGCTGTGAAGATAAGCCTCGCCCGGTTTTCGAATCGTATTTAATGAAAGACTGTATCACGGGCAGTGAGTTGGTAGAAATTCCGCAAGCGGGACACATCAGTTGTTTAGAACAGCCGGAGTTCGTCAACCAAATGTTGTTGAACTTCCTGAATCGAGTTCATGCGTAACCAATGCATCCCTCTTTAAACGAAAAACTCGGCATTAAGCCGAGTTTTTTTGTGTCAGTTTCTTCTCGCCGATTTTTGGCTCGTCGCCAGACAAAAGCCGACGAATATTTTGATGATGCTTAAATACGATTAAGCAACACAGCATAGCAACAGGTAACGTGTATTGCGGTTTAAACATCCAAGTATAAAACGGAGTGACCAAAACCGTGACGAGAGCCGCTAAGGATGAATAGCGGAATAGCGCGGCTACTGACAGCCAAGTTAACATCACCAATCCTGTTAAGTCCAAACCAATCGGAGCGATAGCGCCAAGCGCGGTTGCGACACCTTTTCCGCCTTTAAAGTGGAAAAAGATGGGGTACATGTGGCCAAGACAGGCAGCAATGGCGATGACGCCAAGAATGATAGGGTCGATACCAAGAAAGTATCCGCCCCACACGGGGATAGTGCCTTTGAGCATATCGCACAACAAGACTGAAACAGCGGCTCCTCGTCCGCCAATACGCAATACGTTCGTTGCTCCAGGATTGTTAGATCCCACACTGCGTGGGTCTGGCAGTTTTAAGAGTCGACAGATCAAAACCGCACTGGAAACCGAACCTAATAAATAGGCGGCCATTGTCATTATCAGTGCCAGTGCGTCCATAGAAGTCCTTGATGGATTGGAATTTAATGCTCGGTTCCCGCGTAGTTGCTATCATACCCCGAATTTACATAATGCAGAAATCCTCACTGTGATAGAGCTTGCATTATGTGATTTCTTGTATATAAAGATGCTTTCGCAGTTTATACCTAAGTAACATTGTGATGACCAAAGTAAATGTTACTTAGGTATAGAATACTACGATCAAATTACCCCTCACGGGTATCCGACCTCTGTAATAGAAGGACATAAGATGGCTCTGGATAAAGTTTTTATTGAACAGTTAGAAGTAATCACCACCATTGGCGTGTACGACTGGGAACAACAAATCAAACAAAAGTTGGTTCTGGACATTGAAATGGCACACGATAACAAGCCTGCGGGCAAAAGTGATGATGTGCAAGATGCACTGGATTATTCGCAGGTGAGTGAGGCGGTACTTAACCACGTTGAAAATGGTCGTTTCTTACTGGTCGAGCGCGTGGCTGAAGAAGTAGCAGAGCTTATCATGCTGCGTTTCTCAGTGCCTTGGGTGAAAATCCGCCTAGCGAAGCCTGGCGCCGTGCCACAAGCACGTGCTGTTGGTGTGGTGATTGAGCGAGGCCGAGCATGATCACCACCTATATCGGTGTTGGGACGAACGTAGAAAGAGAGCAACATGTGCTTGCTGCGTATCAGGAGCTGCAACGGCTTGGAAAAAATCTCCTCGTATCACCGATATATGAATGCGAACCTATTGGTTTTAGTAGCAATAATTTCTACAACTTTGTCGTTGCAATGCGTACCGAGTTGTCATTAGAAGAGTTGAGCCATCAACTACGCGAGATTGAATTTAAGTGGGGACGCGAAGAAAACGCGCAAAAGTATCAGGATCGAACACTGGATCTCGATATAGTGTTGTTCGGTGAGCGCGTCTCCAAGAAAAAACCTGAGCTACCTCGCAGTGATATCTACAAATATCCTTTTGTCACAAAGCCGTTGTATGATCTCGAACCGCAATTAGTGATCCCAGGCGATGGACGCACAGTCGCAGACATTTGGCATGCTATGCAGCCAGTCGATTCGCTCAAACCCGTTTCCTTTCATTTTTAATTTGAGTTGTTTACATGAGTTATTTTGAAGCCTTTATTTTGGCTCTGATTCAGGGGCTGACAGAGTTTTTGCCTATCTCAAGCTCTGCCCATTTGATCCTGCCTTCCGCTATTTTAGGATGGGAAGATCAAGGTCTGGCCTTTGATGTTGCTGTTCACGTCGGTACATTAATGGCTGTCGTGATCTATTTTCGTCATGAAGTAATCACTTTGTTTCAAGCGTTATTTGCTTCGATCTTTAAAGGAGATCGCAGTAAAGAAGCTAAATTGGCTTGGATGATCGTGATTGCGACGATTCCAGCTTGTGTGTTCGGCTTATTGATGAAAGACATCATTGAAGTGTATCTACGTAGCGCTTACGTTATCGCGACTACTACGATCGTATTTGGCCTGTTGCTATGGTGGGTAGACAAAAACGCTAAACTCGTTGCCGATGAATACCAAACGGGTTGGAAGAAAGCTGTATTTATCGGTATTGCTCAAGCCTTAGCGATGATTCCTGGAACTTCACGTTCAGGGGCGACCATAACAGCAGCGCTTTACCTTGGCTTTACTCGAGAAGCGGCTGCGCGCTTTTCATTTTTAATGTCGATCCCAATCATTACATTAGCTGGTAGCTACTTAGGCATGAAGTTAGTGACCAGTGGTGAACCTGTCCATGTTGGTTTCTTAATGACTGGCATTATCACATCGTTTATCAGTGCGTACATCTGTATCCACTTCTTCTTGAAGATGATTTCACGCATGGGCATGACACCGTTTGTGATTTACCGTCTCATTTTGGGCGTCGGTTTGTTCGCTTTTCTATTAAGTGCATAATTGATGTTAACGAAAAACGCCCGCGAAATCCGCGGGCGTTTTTGTTTGTTCGTTACTTCTTAAGTGCTGCTTTCACTGCTTCAATACGTCGTTTTTCTTGCTCGTCACGAATCGCAGGGCCTTTAAAGCCCTCTTTGATAATGGCTTGAACGTCAACTGCCGCTGCTGCTTGGTAGGCTTGCCTAAAAATATCCGCCTGTGGATATGGTTGCGTTTCCAGTCCTTTACGACCAGCGTGATCCGCTTGGCAGCAAAGCAAGATATCCTGTAGACGTTCGGACTTACGCCACACATCAAGTTTATTGAGTATTTTAATTATGGTTTGTGGTTTAAGTTCAGCCGCGCGATGAATATTGGAGTGCTGTTCGCACACCATCAAGGCTAAATCACGAAACTCATTTGGTACCCGGACACGTTCGCACAGCTTTTTGATCAGTTTTAATCCTGTATGGCAATGCATTTTGTGGCTTGGCCATTCGCTCTCTGGCGTCACGCCCTTACCCAAGTCATGCACTTGGGCGGCAAACCTGACGGGGAGTGAGTTACTCAATTTTGCGGCTTGCTCTGCCACCATCAAAGTATGGATGCCAGTATCGATTTCTGGATGCCACTTCTCAGGTTGAGGTACGCCAAATAGTGCATCAATTTCAGGTAACACCACGGTTAATGCACCACAGTCTCGTAGAACCGATAAGAAAATATCAGGGCGAGGAGTAGAGAGAGATTTATGCCATTCTTGCCAAACACGCTCGGGAGTCAGTGTGCTCAGCTCTCCGGACTCTGCCATGTGACGCATTAACCGCATGGTTTCGTCGGCAACCGTAAAGTTTAGATCAGCAAGCTTCGCTGCGAAGCGAGCGACACGTAAAACGCGTAGAGGGTCTTCAATAAAGGCGTCTGATACATGGCGTAGCAGTTTATCGTTGAGATCTTGCTGGCCACCATATGGGTCATGGATCGTGCCATCACTCTCCATTGCCATCGCGTTAATGGTTAAATCACGACGTATCAAATCTTCTTCTAAGGTGACGTTTTGATCGAAGAAACATTCAAAACCAGTGTAACCAGAACCTGACTTTCTCTCTGTTCGTGCAAGGGCATATTCTTCTTTACTTTTGGGATGCAGAAATACAGGAAAGTCTTTACCAACGGCGGTGTATCCTTGGGACAGCATCATCTCGGGCGTCGCGCCTACGACCACCCAGTCGTTGTCATAACTATCAATTCCGAGCAATTTATCTCGAACTGCGCCACCTACTAAATAAACTTGCACGAATTACCTCTTAATTTATGGATATGCCGTTGGACATTGTAGCAAGCAATGGTACTTTTCTTTACTCCTAAGAATAGAAGAAGAGCGTTTATACCATGTCTGACTATTCCCAGGTGGTTTTTTAGCTGGAGAGCCTAATGTATAAGGACTTTTTTGGGTTTGTCGAACAACCATTTTCGATTGTTCCAAACTCACGTTATTTGTATTTAAGCCAACGTCACAAAGAGGCAATCACACATCTCCAAGCTGGGCTAGGCGATGGCGGTGGCTTTGCTATGCTTACTGGCGAAGTAGGTACAGGCAAAACGACCGTCGCAAAAGCGATGCTGGCGAATTTGGGTGATAACACCAAAGCGGGTCTTATTCTCAATCCCACGTTTTCGAGTAGAGACTTGCTCGAAGCCATTTGCGATGAGTTCAAAATCACCTATCCGCCAGATGCAAACCTCAAACAGCTAAACCAGGTTATCCATCAATATTTGCTGCGTAATTATCGTTCAGGCTGGCAGACATTGCTGGTCATTGATGAGGCTCAACACCTTGCTGCCGACGTTCTAGAGCAGTTGCGCTTGTTGACCAACTTGGAAACCGATACCAGAAAATTGCTCAAAGTGTTGTTGGTCGGGCAGCCTGAATTGCAGCGGTTATTACAAACAACACAACTACGCCAACTTGCCCAGCGTATTACCGGGCGTTATCACCTGTTGCCGTTGGATGAAAAAGAGACAGAAGATTACATCGCATTTCGACTACATACAGCAGGTGGCGACCAGCAACTGTTTAATCGTGCTTCTTGTAAACTTATAGCCAAATACAGTCACGGTATACCGCGGCTCATCAACCTTATCTGTGACAAATCCCTCAACATTAGTTATCACCAGGGTAATGTGGTGGTGGATAAGCAAACCGTTCAGCAGGCCTGTGAAGAGGTGATGCAGTTTCAGGCAGATATTTATCAGCAAGATAAAAAAGAGCGCCGGACTTTCCGTTGGCCTGCTTGGGGCTCTGTCACGGTAGGCCTTATTGCTGCATTAAGTACGGGGTGGGCGGTCGTGAATTATATGCCAGCTCAAGCGACGTCAGTGTTGACACAAGTGACGGAGCCAAGAGTAGAGCCAACACCAACCGTCGTAAGCCAACAGTTAACGGATGAGCAGCGTGATTTATTGTTAACACAAAAACAGTCGAACCTCGCTGTAAATGATTTGTATCGTTTGTGGGGGTATCAAGCATCGGTTCGCGATAATCTTTGTTTGTCAGAACCGCAGTCGACTATGCGTTGTGAGCGTAAAATGGCGACTTGGCCGCTGTTGATGCAACAAAATCGCCCTGTGATCTTGGAGTTGAATTATCAAGGTGATGTTGGGTATGTCATTCTATATGCCGTCGGTAATGACCAAGCTGAAGTGCTCAATGGCAAGCAGCGTCTGCGTCTGCCAGTTTCGTGGCTAAAGCCGTTGTGGCAGGGCAATATTATCGAACTGCGGCATGCTCCGCTGAATGAAACATTACGTTTAGACATGGAAGGCCCTGCGATTGAAGTATTAGACCGATTATTAGCAGAAGCGGTGAGTGAGCCACTGCTTGAAACGTCTATTTTTGATGGTGCGATGAAAGAGCGAGTCGAGTTATTTCAACGTTGGCAAGGAATTGGTGTCGATGGTATTGCAGGTAAGCGAACGCTAGACCGACTTCAGCAAAATGTTCAGCCAGATGCGCCTCAACTGGCGAGAATAGAGAAGGAGGACGCATAATGTCAGCTGTGAAACATATAGGTCTCTTCTTGCTGCCAATCACTGCTTCTGCTATCGGAGTCGCTTGGTACTTAGATCTCTTTGCACCGAGTGTTGAAGTAGATACAACGTCCCCGATAGAAAAGGTCGAAGTGGTATCACCTTTCAAAGTATTAGACTATCCAGAGAACACCCAGTTGGCCCAATTGCCAAGAGAGTGGCCAAGTGCAGAGCTATCGCGTGATTTTGGTACATTTACCACCCCCGATGAATACACGAGCCATACACCAAGCAGAGATGAAACACGCGACTCAGCATCAACCCAAACGACTTCTGCTGCTGAAGAGGACCTCGGGTTGTCTTTGGATGATCTGGATTTATCCTCATTATCTCCAGATTTAGCTAGGAAGGTCGAAAATGCCTTATCCCGAGATGATGACAATTCGTCATCACAAACGGCACGCGTGAACGATTTAGAGCGCAACGCTCACCAGTGGCAAGGGCGTCTACCTGCGCTTAATTTGCAAACCCATATGTACGCTAGTGATGAAAATCGCCGTTGGGTGAAAATTAACAATGTTGAGTATCATCAGGGGGATGTCGTTGATGATCAGGTCACTCTAAGAGAAATACAACCGCAAGCTGTGATTGTTGAGTTCCAAGGTGAGCAAATTCGTATACCAGCGTTGTATGAGTGGAAAGGGTAACTCTTGTAGAAACACATCAAGCCAGCGAAATCATATCGCTGGCTTTTTATTTTTCAGAGCATCTTTTGCATCTATTCTGGTGATGATTTCTAGATACTCAAACAAGCAAAATATAGCTTTCCTCAGTCGTTTAAATAGCACCAATATCATTCATCTATTGATAGCGCGATTCCAGTCAGCGTTGTGTAAAAAGACACCATCTTCACGAACTTCGGAGTAATGACTTGGTCCACGTTAGACCCCATCACATAATAGGAGTCTAAACAGAGACACATGCGTATTCTGATTTTTTCTTTAAGCATTGTTGCATCGACAAGCTATGCAGCAAAGCCAGACCCATTCCCAGTTACACCAGATAGTCGCGGGCAAGATTTCATGGTCAGTGCGACGAATCCTTACGTGAGCAGTACCGGTTACTCAATATTGAAAGAAGGCGGTAATGCTGTTGATGCTATGGTCGCGATGCAGATGGTGATGTCTGTCGTTGAGCCAGATATGACCGGAATTGGCGGCGGGACTTTCGCGCTGTTTTATCAACATGACGAGAAAAAATTTCTGGCCCTTGATGGTCGAGATGAAGCGCCCTCTAGCGCGAACCCTGAAATGTTTGTTGAGAATGGGGAAGTACTCAGTCGCAACGAAATATTAGGCCCTCGTTCTGTTGCGGTTCCGGGCACATTGCGGTTGCTTTACACCACTCATGAACAATATGGCAAGTTGCCATGGGCAGAGCTGATTAAGCCGGCGATTACATTGGCGAGCAATGGGTACGCGATGAACAGCTACACCTACGACATCGTAGTAAGAGAGCAAAGCCGACTTTAGCAAGATCCGGAAGTGAAAGCCTTGTATTGGCAAGGGGACGATATTAAGCCGACGGGAACCTTGATGAAGAACCCTAAGATGGCTGAGACGCTGAGGAAGATCGCGCAACAAGGCGATCGTTACCTTTATGGTGGTGAGCTTGGTCAGCACATCGTAGAGACGGTTAATAGTCGTATTGATGACCAACACGAGAAGTTGTCTTTAGAAGATTTTAAACATTACCAAGTGAAGCAGCGTGACATCATTGAGAGCGACTACCGTGGGAATAAAATCGTCTCTTTTGGTTACCCAGCTTCGGGCGGTGTGATGGTCGCTCAGAGTCTTGAACTGCTCGCACCCTATGACATTGCCCATATGGCGAAAACGGATGTGGAACCTTGGCGTCTCATGACTGAAGCGATGCGAATTGCAAAAGCCGATCGTATTGCGTATGCCGGAGATCCGGATTATGTGGAAACGCCAGTTGAACAGTTGTTGTCTAAAGCCTATCTAGATCAGAGACGTGATTTAATCCCTGATAATGGCACTTTAAAAGAGGATCCAAAAGCAGGACAGATAACGCAAACTCAGTATGCGCAATATCAAGGCTTCGAGAGCAAAGATACAGGGCATATTTCTATCGTCGATAGAGATGGAAATGCAATTGCGATGACCAGCACGGTAGGAACGGGTATGGGCTCGGGTGTGATGGTCGATGGCGTTATCTTGAATGCGCAGATGGCTAACTTCTCACCTCAGCCAACGGTTAACGGCAAGCCTACGCAAAACTCAATTGAAGCGGGCAAGCGTCCACGTTCGGCTATTACGCCATTAATGGTGATGGACAGTGATGATAACTTGCGTTTGGTGGTTGGGTCACCAGGTAGTTCACAAATCCCGGGGTATGTACTCAAAACCGTGGTTGGGGTGCTGGATTGGAATTTATCAGCGCAAGAGGCTATTGACTTACCAAACATCCAGTATGGCACTAAGATAGACCGCACCAAGTCTTATGACCCGACTGGTTTGCTGGTGGAAAAGAAAACGTTCGCAGAAATGTTGGTGCCTGAGTTTATGGAGCTTGGCTACCCAGTGCACGTTATTCCAGTGGTAAGCGGTTTGAATGCAATTGAGCTAAAAGATGGCAAGCTTTATGGCGCAACGGATCGTCGTCGAGCCTCTAGTTCAATGGGGGAGTAGTACTCACTTCTATCAAACGAAGCAAACTAAAAAGCCAGTCAATATCGACTGGCTTTTGCGTTCTTTTTAAAGATAAAAGCGTAAGGGTTTATGCCCAACCCGCAGGAGAGCGCTTTCTACGAGGCATGACATGCGGAAGAATCAAACCAAATAGTAAACCTAAACCTGCAACACCGCCGCCATAAGTGAAGTACTTAAGCAGCATGTCATCTTTTTGTGTATCCAGCTTTGCGCGTAGCTCGCGGTTTTCTGTTTCAACAGAAGTAAGCTGATCACTGATCTCAGAGTATTTATTTTCTAGATCTGAAATTTGTTGGTTACGTGTTTCGAGAGAGGTAACAAGACCTGCTTTCTCTGCATCAGAAGTTTGACGAGCATTAGCAAGCTGCTCTTTTACTTCGGCTAGCTCTTTCTCAATGCGAGGAAGGCGAATTGCCATGCTCTCTTGGTTTGTCACAAACTTGCTTTGTACCCAACCAGTGCGACCACGGTCATCACGAACTTGCGTGTAGCCAGTATCTCGGTTGGTTTTAATCAGTTGTACTTTAGAACCGGCGTTAACACTACCAATAATACGGTAGGTGTTATTTGGACCTGAGTGCATAAAAGTGAAGAGGTCATCAGAAATATAACGGTCTGCTGCTAGGGCCGCTGGCGCTGCTAGCAAAGTAAACAAAACCGTGATGATTAGTTTTTTCACAGTAAATCCCTTAACGATTTTTCTTGGAGACAGCGTTGGCACCGAATGATTGGAGCCGGAAATAGACGAATAGTATGCAGTTTCAAACTTCGGTGCAACAAAGAAGGGAGGCAAAGCCTCCCTTTCTGTGCGTTTGAGTCAATAATGACAAAGCGCTTACATTCTATTGACGAGTGTCTTAAGCGAACATCGCTTGAAGTCCGTAGAAGAATACTACGGCCAATAACGCACCCGCTGGTAGTGTAACGATCCATGATGCCACGATGTTACGAACTACGCCTAGGTTCAGTGCTGCGATACCACGAGCAAAGCCAACACCGAGAACCGCACCAACCAATGTTTGAGTGGTTGAAATTGGCAGGCCTGTACCAGACGCTAGAACTACCGTACATGCTGTTGCTAGCTGTGCTGCAAAACCGCGGCTAGGCGTTAGCTCAGTGATGCCTGTACCAACGGTTGCCATTACTTTGTGACCTAGTGTTGCAAGACCGACCACGATACCAATACCACCAAGAGGTAGAATCCACCAAGCGATGGTGCTTTTCGTGCTGATTTCGCCCATGTGTTCAACAGTCGATACGACAGCAGACAGTGGACCAATGGCGTTTGCAACGTCGTTTGAACCGTGTGCAAATGCCATCGCACAAGCGGTGATAACCATCAGAACGCTGAAGATACCTTCCACGCCAGAAAAGCTGCGGTCTTCTTCGCGATTAGCGAATTTTTTCTGGATGTATACGTAGCCGCCAATCATCACAAGTGCTGAAACTGCTGCTGCCCACATCCAGGCTTCACCATTGGTCAGGTGAAGACCAACGTGTTTTAGACCTTTTTTGATGGTTACAAGTGCAATCACCATTGTTGTGATGAACATGTAAACAGGTACAAAACGTTTCGCGTTAAACAGAGGGTTCTCAGTATCAAAAATCAGGCGCTGTGCGCTGACAAAGATAACGTAAGCAAAGAAACCTGAAATCACTGGCGTAATAATCCAGCTACCAACAATGCCTTGAACGCTGCCCCAGTCAACCGCTTCAGTACCTACTGATACGCATGCAAAACCAATGATTGCACCGATGATTGAGTGAGTCGTTGATACTGGCCAGCCCATGTAAGAAGCAAGAAGCAGCCATGTACCTGCTGCTAAAAGCGCAGACATCATGCCGTAGACAAGAACATCTGGTTGACTAGCAAATAAAGAAGTTTCGATTACACCTTTACGGATAGTGTCGGTTACTTCACCGCCTGCAAGGTAAGCACCTGCAAATTCGAAGATCATCGCAATGATGATAGCTTGTTTTACAGTTAGCGCTTTTGAACCTACAGATGTACCCATCGCATTAGCAACGTCGTTCGCGCCAATACCAATCGCCATCATGAAACCAAAAATCGCTGCAACAATAATCAGGACAGTGCCGTAGTTCGCAAGGATATCCATCGTAATACCTAGTTGTTTTATAACAAGCGGAACAAAATTTTACGCGCGCCAAACCATAAGACGATGAAAATAGTCATCGTCCCTATGACACGTGTTAATTATGCTCTTCGTTATGTCGTTAACTTTATGTTTTAAGATCGAGATAGCATGACTTCCAAACGAGCACCTACGCGCTGCGCTTGGTCGGCAATACCACCTACCCATTCAAGAATCTTGTATAGGAACATGACATCGATAGGGTTCATGTCAGCTTCAATCACCATCAACTGTTGGCGAAGTTCAATCTGCATGGCATCGGTATCATCTTCGATAACGTCTAATTGATGAATCATTTCAGCGACGAGCGTCACTTCACGGCCTTTGAAGCCGGTTTCTAGCAATTCATCAAGTTCATTGATTACCTTTTGCGCCTGATCGGCAGCATCAAGACAACGTTGAACGTAAGCGAGGAAGTTTGGTTGGAGAGCCTCAGGGATGACAAGTTGACGACCATATACACGGCCAGCAATGTCTTTTGCCAGGTTTGCAAGTTTGTCCTGTTGAGTCAAAAGCTCAAGCATGTCAGTACGGTCGACTGGCATGAACAAACCGCGAGGCAGTTTTAGACGGATTTCACGTTTCAGCACATCCGCTTCTTTCTCTAGGTGAGAAATTTGTGCACGGATTTCTGCTGCTTTTTCCCAATCACCCTTTGAAGATACTTCAAAGAATTTCACCAAGTGTGAACAACATTCGTTGACACACACAACGTGGCGTTGCAAAGGCTTAATTGGGGACTTTGCAAATAACCCCATAATTGTATTTACTGGCATGGTCATTCAACCTAATAACTATAACCTTAAAAAAACATACACCATTTCTGAGTGCTTGGCGAAATGTTGAACGATGGCTATAAAGGCGCGCATGGTAACGCATTAAATCGCTCATTAAAACTGTTTTAGATCATCATTCCGGCGATATTTCTCTCTTGCCGTGTGAGAAATTACGCAATATCCTGTTTCTATCTGCTTTGAAAGGTATAGCTATGGAAACCGAAATAGAACTGAAGTTTTTTGTTTCTCCTGAATTTTCAGAAACTTTAAAAGAAAAAATTTCTGAGACAAAAGTACTTCAGCATAGTTGTCGTGACTTGGGTAACACCTATTTTGATACTGCCGATAAATGGCTTCGAAAGCACGACATTGGTTTAAGAATTCGCCGTTTTGATGATGTATTCGTCCAAACCGTAAAGACAGCAGGACGCGTCGTCGCAGGCTTACATCAAAGACCAGAATACAATGCTGAGCACACTAGCGACGAGCCTAATCTGTCGCTTCATCCTCTAGATATTTGGCCTCCAGGTAAAGATGCAGAAACGCTGCAATCCGAGCTTATGCCATTATTCTCGACCAACTTCACACGTGAACAATGGCTGATTGGCATGCCCGATGGCAGTCAGATTGAAGTTGCCTTTGACCAAGGCTTAGTTGTAGCCAAAGGTGAAGACGAAGAAGAGAAGCAAGAGCCGATTTGCGAAGTTGAACTGGAACTTAAGTCAGGCCAAACCGAAGCTTTATTCACGCTGGCACGCAGCTTTTGCGAGCAAGGCGGTATGCGCTTGGGTAACTTGAGCAAAGCGGCGAAAGGTTATCGACTTGCAAGTGGTTATGCGGGTGATGAAGTAAAATCATTGGCACTTGTGGACAGTAGTCCGACGGATACCGTTGAATTTTGCTTGATCAACTCTTTAGAGCACGCTTTGTCTCATTGGCATTATCACGAGCAAATTTATGCTGAGCGTGACAGCGTGGAAGCACTGCGTGAAATCAATAATGCCATTCGTTTCATTCGTCAAACATTGACTATTTTTGGCGGGATTGTCCCTCGTCGCGCGAGCGCGATTCTGCGCCAAGAGCTTAAATGGTTGGAAGAAGAACTGAGTTGGTTGGATGAGCATGCACACCTTGAAGAGCTTTTAGATGACAAAGGCAATGTGCTGCGCAAGTTGGATGCGCGTAAGTTCTTAGTATCTGAGTTGACTCAGCAGTTACAAGAGTTGCCAAGCCGTGAAGAAGTGCTAGGGTTGCTCAATTCCGCGCGTTACACAGGGTTACTGCTGGATCTAAGCCGCTGGATCTTGGCGCGCGGTTGGCAGCCATTTCTTGATGAAAAAGCACGTGAAAAAATGGCAAGTAACATCATGCCGTTTTCAGTTACTCAGCTCGATCGCACTTGGGCTGAGCTAATGGAAGCTTTCCCAGCAGAGCGCGATTTGACGGCGCAAGAGTACGTTGATCAGCGTTATCGCTTATTGCGTAACCTCTATACTGGTATTGGTTTCGCGAGTTTGTATAACTCGGATGAGCGTAACAGCTTCCGTTTACCATGGGCGGATCTGGTGCATGGTATCGATGATCTGCTAATGCTGAACCACTTGCTCCCGTTGGTTGATATGCTGGAAGACGCAGAAAAAGAGCAGTTAGAACGCTGGTTGCACCGTCAAGAGCGCTCAATTTTGCATGCAATGGATCAAACCCGAGCGATCAGTATGGAAGTACAGCCTTATTGGCGTGAATGATCGTTCTGGTGGTAACGACAAAAAAATAGGACCGCATGGTCCTATTTTTTTGTCTCTGTTTTACGTTGTTGTAGCTCTTTTTCCATGAAATCGAGTCGTTCTAGTATTTGCGCTTGTTGGGTTAGGAGCTGCTCGAGCATACGTTCTTTATTGATTGAACTGTGTGTCTGTTGTTTCGTTGGGGCAGTAAGGATAGAGGTGATAAGACCCGAGATCATACCAAAGATACCCACCCCGCAAACAATGATGATGACAGCCAAAAACTTTCCTATGGAGGTCACAGGATAATGATCGCCGTAACCAACCGTTGAGATCGTTACAAATACCCACCACAAAGCATCGGCGCCAGTGCGAATATTCGCTTCTGGGTTTTTCGCTTCGATAAACAGCATTGCACTAGAACCGAGCGTTATGAGGATAACCATCAATAGCAGTATAGAGGCGACCGTAGTTTCGCGGCGGTTTTCTTTGAGCTGATGCAAAATGAACTTTGACGAACGCAGTACTAATACCACTCGCATAATATGAAAAATACGAGCAAAGCGCAGGGGCTCTATCAATGGGATACTCGCCACGAAATCTATCCAATGACGTTTAAGGAATAACCAGCGATCTGTGGACCGGATCAAATCAATGGTGAGCTGTAGTAGAAAAATACTACAGATTATGAAATCCAGACCGATAAGAACTTGACGGGTTTCGTGATCGATCGGGAAAAACAACAAGCCAGAGATCACAAATAGTGCCATAAAAGACAATATTAGTGACAACAGGCCCATCGGTCGTGTGCTGTCTTTGATATCATTGTTTTTCATACGAAGCTCAAAATAAATCGCGTAACCACGCAAAGCGCGAACATAACTATAAGTAATATAAAGATTATAGATAAAGACTATATAAGACTCGGTGGAGAACTGACAATGGAAAAGCTGGCATTTAAGCCATGGGAAAGGGTCATATCCGACATTCGACTGGTGCCTAAAATGGTCATGTTGATGGTCTTCAGTACTGTCCTGATCGTGGCAAAACAACTGTGGGACGCAAACACTTTTTACGACTCACTTTTAGCGGCGACACAAAACGCGCAAGTTGCCCAACAGCATTATGAAGCATATTTAACGCAAGTTGCTTGGCAAACCGCCTTATTGATTGTGGTTTTTGTCGTGCTCTTATTAGCGGCGGCTAGAGTGATGTTGCGTCAAACACAGTATCTGAGCGACGCGATCAAACTGATGGCGAGCAAGAACCTCTCTGTTCCATTTGGTATGGATTGTAAAGATGAATACGGAGACGTGGCACGTGAATTAGAAAAGACACGTCGACAATTGCACGATGTGATTCAAATGCAAATTAATGCGTCTGATGAATTATCAACGCTCACCGAAGTCATGACACTGAGCATGTCGGAAACGAAGGAATCGGCGCAAGAAGAGTTTAACGAAATTGATCAACTTGCTACGGCGATGAGTGAAATGTCGTCGACGGTCCAAACGGTTGCGGAACATGCCCAGACGGCCTCTTCTCTGACAGAGCAAGCTTCCGCACAAGCAATTTCTGGTCAGCAGTTCTTGCAAAGTACAATGGCGAAAATGAGTGAACTTTCGTCGGATATCGCTTCATCGGCACAAGCGGTTAACCAAGTTGAAGAACGTGTTGAAGCCATTGGTAGCGTTGTAGGGACGATTCAAGGCATTTCTGAACAAACCAACCTGCTTGCACTGAATGCGGCGATTGAAGCGGCGCGAGCTGGCGAGGCTGGGCGGGGTTTTGCTGTGGTTGCAGATGAAGTTCGTAACCTTGCCCAACGTACACAACAAGCGACGGTAGAAATTCAAGAGATGATCGCACAGCTGCAAACCAGTGCTGAATCTGCGGTAGAACTCATGGAAAAAAGCGTTGTAGAAGCGGCAGATGGAAACGAGCTGGTTTCTAATGCTGGATCTGAGCTCGATGGTATTGTTGGGCAAGTGACGCAAATCAATGACATGAACTTCCAGATCGCGACGGCGTCTGGTCAGCAAAGCAGTGTTGCAGAAGAGATGAGCCAAAACCTCACCAATGTACGTGAGTTGGTTGAAGCCTCAGTTGTTGTTGTTACCGAGCTGCTAGAAACCTCTGAAATGATGCAAAATAATGCAGGTGAGCTAGACAAGAAGATCAAATCTTTCCAAGTTTAATATTCGATCCCGAACTTTTGATAAAACGCCCACAAACCTTTTGTGGGCGTTTTTATTTGCTTTCAGTCTGGTATAAAGAATGAGTTACCGTGCTTTTCAAACAAGGAAGAAAAATGCAGCTGCCTTCGCCACTGATTTCTATCGCTGAATCTGCCGTACAAAACGCCCAAGACGCAGGTTATTTTCCCCTTTGGCCCGATGAGGTTGCGCAGCAATTTCGTTATGTGGCGGGCTTAAGCCAGTTTATAACTGAAGCCATTCATCGCGATGAAGTCCTAGCCCGTGAGTTGCCAAGTATGTTAGCGCAGCCAAGTCGTCAGGAGTCTTACCGCTCACGCCTTGCTGAACTGTTGGAACAATGTCCTGATGAGATGTCTGGTCATCGCGTATTGCGTCAGTTTCGCAATCGAGAAATGGTGTACATTGCGTGGAAGGATTTCACGCATGCATGGTCTCTAGAGACGTCTTTAAGCCACTTATCTGAGTTGGCAGAAGCGATGATTTTTGAAACCTATCAATGGCAATATCAAGTGTGTTGTCAGGAGTGGGGCACGCCAACAAGTGAGGACGGTGAAGTGCAGCCGATGTTAATTATCGGCATGGGGAAACTGGGTGGTGGCGAGCTAAACTTTTCTTCCGATATTGATCTAATTTTCACGTATCCAGAGAATGGCGAAACCCAAGGCGCACGCCGCAGCATTGCCAATGCCCAGTTCTTTACTCGTCTTGGTCAACGCATCATCAAAGCGCTCGACCAACAAACCTTCGATGGTTTTTGCTACCGCGTCGACATGCGACTTCGCCCATTTGGAGAAAGTGGCCCCTTGGTAATGAGCTATGCCGCACTTGAAGATTATTACCAAGAGCAGGGGCGAGATTGGGAACGTTACGCGATGATCAAAGCTCGGGTGATGGGATGTGAGATGTACCCGCAGTATCAAGAGCTACGCCAAATGCTGCGCCCTTTTGTTTTTCGTCGTTATATTGATTTCAGTGCGATTCAATCTTTGCGTCGAATGAAGTCGATGATCAGTAGCGAGGTTCGCCGCCGAGGGTTGAATAACAACATTAAGCTAGGTGCGGGTGGCATTCGAGAAATTGAATTTATCGCTCAAGTTTTTCAATTGATTCGAGGTGGTCGAGAACCTTCTTTACGTAATCGAGGGCTGTTGGAAACGCTGCAAGGCATTGAAGAACTGGCATTGCTTACTCCACAAGAAGTCAGCGATCTAGAAGCCGCATACAAGTACTTGCGTCAATTAGAAAACTTGTTGCAAGCAATGGCGGATAAGCAAACCCAGACGCTGCCTGATTGCGAAACCGAACGCTTAAAGCTCGCCACCGCGATGAAAATGAGCTGTTGGGAGCAATTGATTGAGCAAACCCAGCAGCATATGGCAAATGTTCACCAAGTTTTTGAATCACTAATTGGTGATGATGAAGAAGACGAGGGGACTACCGTTGCTCGTCATTTTCATGAGCTATGGGATATGGCCGACAAACAAGACGTTCTTGAGCATATCTTGCAGCAGGATATTCAGATTGAAGACTTTGCTTCATGCGCGAAAACCATCATCAACTTTAAAACCGATCTGGCCAAAAAAACGTTAGGCCCACGTGGACGCGAAGTGCTCAATCGTTTGATGCCGAAAGTGTTTGATGCGGTCTTTGCCCATCCTGATGCACAGTTTGGTTTATCTCGTGTACTTCACTTGCTACACAACATCTGCACTCGCACGACTTACTTGGAATTATTGGATGAGCATCCAGCGGCTCTGGTGCAGCTCGTACGTTTGTGTACCGCAAGCCCAATGATTTCAGAGCAGCTGTCTCGTTATCCTATCTTGCTTGATGAGTTGATCGACCCTGCGCAGCTGTACAATCCCATTCCATTAGACAGTTACCGTACAGAGCTACGTGATTATTTGGCGCGTATTCCTGAAGATGATATGGAACAGCAAATGGAAGCGTTGCGTCAGTTTAAGCAAATTTGTATTTTGCGTATTGCAGCGGCAGATATTGCTGGCGCATTGCCAGTGATGAAAGTGAGTGACCATTTAACTTATTTAGCGGAAGCTATCGTTGATGCGGTGATCAGTCAGGCTTGGTTGCAAGTGTCTGAAAAGTACGGCGAGCCAACGCATGTGAAAGATCGTGAAGGTAAAGGCTTTGCTGTAATTGGCTATGGTAAAGTCGGAGGGTGGGAGCTCGGCTATAACTCCGATTTGGATATTGTCTTCATGCATGACTGCCCCGTCAATGTCTACACTGACGGCAAGAAAGAGATTGATGGTCGTCAGTTCTACCTTCGTTTAGCACAGCGTATCATTCATATTTTCTCCACTCGCACCGCTTCCGGTATTTTATACGAGGTCGATACCCGATTGCGTCCGTCCGGTGCATCGGGTTTGTTGGTTAGCCCAACAGACGCGTTCGACGACTACCAACATCAAGACGCGTGGACATGGGAACATCAAGCACTTGTCCGCGCGCGCATGATTTATGGTGATGAACCACTGGCAATTGCATTTCACAATACGCGGCATGATGTGTTGTGCAAAGCACGCGATCAAGCTGAACTGAAAAAAGACGTTGTCGAAATGAGAGAAAAAATGCGCGGTCATCTTGGGGGGAAAAAGCCAGGTCGCTTTATGCTCAAGCAAGATGTAGGTGGGATTACCGATATCGAATTTCTCGCTCAGTACCTAGTGCTCAACTATAGTCACGATAAGCCGAAATTGACGCGTTGGTGTGATAATGTGCGCATCTTTGAAACGCTCATTGCGCAAGATGTTATGGACGAAGACCAAGCAATGCAGTTGATACGTGCTTACACGACAATGCGAAACGAAATACACCGCCGAAATCTACTTAATTTAGACGCTGATGTGGTGGAAGATAAGTTTGTTGCCGAAAGGGAGTGGGTAAAACAGGCTTGGAATCAGTGGTTCAGTTAAGACCATATATTTAGCCTCGATAAGGGCTGTGATAAACTCACTTCGATTTAATTTTTGGAGACCAACAATGAAACCAATTCTACCTGATTACAACAGCGCTGGTGTGCTCATCATCGGTGATGTCATGCTAGATCGTTACTGGTATGGCCCAACCGGGCGCATTTCTCCTGAAGCGCCGGTTCCTGTTGTAAAAGTAGAAAACAATGAAGAGCGTCCTGGTGGTGCTGCGAACGTTGCGATGAACATCGCATCACTAGGTGGCCATGCTCACATTGTTGGTCTAACTGGGGAAGATGAGCCTGCAAAAGTGCTGACGGAGACGCTGAGCTCACTCAATGTGAAGTGCGATTTCGTTGCACTGCCTGATTACCCAACGATTACGAAGCTTCGTGTAATGAGCCGTGGACAACAGCTTATTCGTCTCGACTTCGAAGACAAGTTTGAAAACACAGATTCTGCGCCAGTGTTATCTCGAATGGATGCCGCACTGCCAAACGTTAAAGCCGTGATTATGTCTGATTACGCAAAAGGTTCGTTAGAGCATGTTCAGGCATACATTCAAAAAGCGCGCGCAGCAAATATTCCGGTTTTCATTGACCCGAAAGGTGCGGATTTTGAACGCTACCGTGGCGCAACACTTCTTACGCCAAACATGAAAGAGTTCGAAGACGTTGTAGGTAAAGTGAAATCTGACCAAGAGCTAGTAGAGAAAGCACTGGCTTTGGTTGAAGAGTTTGAATTTGAAGCGCTTTTAGTGACACGCAGCGAAAACGGAATGACCTTGATTCGTCGTGGCCAGGAACCGTTCCACCTTCCAACTCAAGCGAAAGAAGTGTACGACGTGACAGGTGCGGGCGACACGGTTATCTCTGTATTGGCAGCGTCTGTTGCCGCAGGCAAATCATTTGAAGAAGCGTGCGCTTTAGCGAACGCAGCGGCAGGTGTTGTGGTTGGTAAACTAGGCACGTCAACGCTTTCTGAGATTGAATTAGCAGAAGCGGTACATGGCAGCCAAGACACGGATTACGGTGTGATTTCAGAAAAAGCATTGATCGAAGCGGTGAAAAAAGCACGTGCTCGTGGCGAGAAAGTCGTTATGACAAATGGCTGCTTTGATATTCTGCACGCTGGGCATGTGTCTTACTTAAACCATGCTGCTGAACTGGGCGATCGCCTAATCGTTGCGGTAAATACCGATGAGTCAGTAAAACGCCTTAAAGGCCCTGGTCGTCCGGTAAACCCAACCGATCGCCGCATGGCGGTGTTGGCAGGTTTGGGCGCTGTGGATTGGGTTGTACCATTTAGTGAAGATACGCCGCAGCGTTTGATCTCAGAAGTTCTACCAAGCTTGCTAGTAAAAGGCGGTGACTACAAACCAGAAGAGATTGCTGGTGGTAAAGAAGTCATTGCGGCGGGTGGTGAAGTTCGTGTATTGAACTTTGAAGATGGCTGCTCGACCAGTGAAATCATTAATGCAATCAAAGGCGGTAAGGGCTAAGCCTGCTGTTTGTTAGCATTGAAATGCTATTTGCTCATAAAGGTCGCTAAGTGCGGCCTTTTTGATACTTTTAGTTCAGAGGCACTTTTAGGCTCTGAACTACAAGTAATAAAAAACGCCAGCTGATAACTCAACTGGCGTTTTTTATTTATTAAGACCTGAAGTATTCAATTCGCGGTTATTTTGCCGCTTTCAAACCTGCATCAACGTCTAAGATGTCTTGTTCGCTTAGCGTACCAACTGCTTGGCGTAGCTGAAGAACACTTAAAATGTAGTCGTAACGAGCGTTCGATAGGTTTTTGTTCGCATCGTATAGACGACGAGTCGCGTCCAGTACATCAACGATAGTACGAGTACCTACATCAAAGCCAGCTTCTGTTGCTTCTAGTGCAGAGCGTGCAGAAATAACCGCTTGCTCATACGCACGTAATGCGCCGATAGAGGCGTTAATGTTGTTGTTTTGTGCGCGAACATCTTTTACTACGCTACGGTACTGTGCTTCAAGATCTTCGCTTGCTACCACGTACGCGTATTCAGCTTGTTTGGTTTGAGAGGTTACGTTACCACCTGTGTATAGCGGTACAGCAAGGTTCACACCAATATTGAAGTTGTCTGTCGTGTTGTCACGAGAGCTATGAGAAGTATCACCGTAGTTGTAACCACCGTCTAGAGAGAGCGTTGGTAGGTGGCCAGAGCTTGCTAGTGAAATATTGTCACGCGCAATGTCTTGAAGAATACGTGATGATAGCAAGGTCAGGTTTTTGGTTTTTGCTTCATCAATGAGCGATTCAGCTGGTACGGTCGATGGGCTAGCAGTGAAGCGGCCAGTGTCCAAAATGTTGAGATCTTTGTGCTCTTGGCCTGTAATTTCACGCAGTGACTCGTAGCTATTAGTTAGCGCGTTTTCTGCCAACACTTCGTCCGCTAGCACTTGGTCGTACTGAGCTTGTGCGTCATGCACGTCAGTGATTGCAGACAAACCTACTTCAAAACGCTGTTTAGTTTGCTCAAGTTGACGGCCAACCGCGGCTTTTTCTGCACGTACGAAAACAAGATTATCTTGTGCGCGTAGAACTTCAAAATACGCTTGTGACACGCGAAGAATCAGTGCCTGTTGCGTCGCTGCGTAAGTTGCGTCTGCTTGGCGAGCACTTTTCTCAGCAGTATCTAGAGAGATCCAAGATGCGCGGTTGTAAAGTGCTTGTGAAAAGCTAACGCCAGCGGTTAGCGCGTTGCCATCGTTTGATACGTCACTAATTAGATTTGAATCGTATTCAGTATCACCACGAGTTAAATTGTAACCCGCAGTAAGGTTGATCTGTGGTAATAGAGCACTACGGCTTGAGGTGATTGCTTCGAAAGCTTGGTCACGTTGTGCTGCTACACTGAGCAATTGTGGATCATTTTGTTTTGCCAAGTCGTAGATTTCAGCCAAAGAGTCTGCGAACGCAGACGTACTCATGCTACCTAGCGCTGCACTGATAAATAGTGGAAGCAATTTTTTCATTTTCTATTCCCGCGGTCCATAGATTGGTTAATTCTCAGTAGTTTAACTCAATTTGCACGATATTTACTCTAAAGTTTGCACTTTTTTACACGTAATTATCCACTTGTGCAATAATTTTTTAGCAAAGACTTAAATTAATTTGTAACTATTATACAAAAAGTTGAGCCAAGTCCTTTGAGCAAGCGAATAACAATGAGTAAACTACAGGATTCACTCAGAGAGGTGTTGAATGCAACAGCGTGACAAACAACAACAAGATTTTACTTCGCGAGATGTAAAAGTCATCTCGAAAGAAACCTTATTTGAAGGTTTTTTCAAAATGGTGAAATACCGCTTTCAGCATAGGCTATTTGCTGGTGGTTGGAGTGGAGTTGTCGAACGAGAAATGTTCGAGCGTGGTCACGCAGCAGCGATGCTTCCTTATGATCCAAAGACGGACCAGGTCGTAATCATTGAACAGATTCGTATTGGCGCGTTGGAACATGAACACCCTTGGCAGCTAGAAATTGTCGCCGGTATGATTGACCGCGATGAATCAGCTGAAGCCGTAATTCGTCGAGAGGCTGTCGAAGAAGCGGGGATTCAGGTGGGGCGCGTTATACCTGTCACTTCTTATTATCCTTCGGCTGGTGGTTGCTCGGAAAAGCTAGACGTCTTTGTTGGTGAAGTGGATGCGTCTAAAGCGCACGGCATTCATGGTTTAGACTATGAGAATGAAGATATCCGAGTTCATGTCATGAGTCGTGAAACGGCGTATCAATGGGTGAAGGACGGGAAATTTGAAAATGGTGCGTCGATTATTGCGTTGCAATGGCTGCAATTACACCATCAAGAGTTAAAGTCAGAATGGGGACAATCCCAAACGGTGGAGAGTGAGTAATGGCACAATTGGCTGAAAAACAACAATATCATGTTGATTTAGCTGGTCTTATGAGAACGTATGAGACCAACTACGCTAAGTTGAACGCCTTATTGCCTGCTTCTGCCGAAGTTGGGGATGTACGTTGCTACCAAGCGGCGAACATGGTTTACCAATTGACCGTGAATGAAATCACAAAATACACCACAGTTGTTGAGATATGTCAGAGTGATGAAACGCCAGTGTTTCCTTTACCGACGATGTCTGTCAGGCTTTATCATGATGCGAGAGTAGCCGAAGTATGCTCAAGCGGAGAGTTCTCTCGCATAAAAGCTAAGTATGATTATCCCAATGACCAACTGATGCAGAAAGATGAAAAGCATCAATTAAACACATTCCTCGGTGAATGGCTGACGTTTTGTTTACGAAGTGGTATCAGTAGAACACCACTTGCCTTCAATTGATCGTCACGTCACTAAAGGAAAATAACAAATAACGATATAGTGGACGAATCAGGTTTTCATTTTGCAATCATCTAGTGACAGCATCAAACTTTTACAAATTACGGATACTCATCTGTTTGCTGCCGATGAGGGAAGTTTGCTAAGCGTAAAAACAGTCGATAGCTTCAATGCTGTTGTTGCTGATGTTTTACGCCGCAACGTGGCGTTTGATTACATCTTGGCGACGGGGGATATTTCCCAAGACCATAGTGCAGAATCTTATCAGCGCTTTGCCAACGGCATTGAACCGCTAGAGAAAGACTGTTTTTGGCTACCTGGTAATCATGATTACAAGCCTAATATGGGCAGTGTTTTGCCTTCGCCACAAATCAAAGCCGCAGAGCATGTATTGCTTGGCGAGCATTGGCAGTTAATTCTTTTAGACTCGCAAGTGGTTGGCGTTCCTCATGGGCGCTTGAGTGATCAGCAATTAACGCTACTCGAAGAAAAGCTAGCCGAACACCCAGAAAGACACACACTTGTTTTGTTGCATCATCACCCGTTACTGGTGGGAAGCGCGTGGCTTGATCAACATACTTTAAAAGATGCCGAAGCGTTTTGGCAGGTTGTCGAGCGTTTTGATAACGTGAAAGGCATTCTCTGTGGCCATGTTCATCAAGATATGAATGTGCTTCACAAGGGTATTCGAGTGATGGCAACACCCTCAACTTGTGTTCAGTTTAAGCCTAACTCGGATGATTTTGCCCTTGATACCACTTCGCCTGGTTGGCGGGAGCTGCAACTACACGCTTGTGGCGATATTACGACCCAAGTAGGTCGGCTTCCTGATGGCCAGTTCCAACCAGACTTCTCTTCTAACGGCTACTAACGCGCCCGAGCTCTCTGTTCGGGCTCGCTTTTTTGTGCGAGATATCTATGAGTAAACCTTCACTTCTTCTCTATATCCATGGCTTTAATAGCTCTCCACTCTCCATGAAAGCGAATGTGATGAGAGCCTACTGCGAGCAACATAGGCCTGATATTAAGGTGATTGTTCCCCAGTTACCTTGTTATCCTCAGCAAGCGGCGAAAATGTTGTTGGATATTATCGAGCAATATAAAGACGACTATAAAATTGGTCTAGTGGGCAGCTCATTAGGCGGTTTTATGTCAACGTGGCTAAATGACAAGTTTGGGTTTAAAGCGGTAGTGGTCAACCCCGCAGTCAAGCCTTATGAGTTGCTAGTAGATTATTTGGGTAAGCAAACTAACCCATATACGCATGAAACCTATACACTTGAAGCTTGTCATATTGACGAGTTAAAAGCTCTTGATGTACAAAGCATCGCGTCGCCACATTCTTTTTGGTTATTGCAACAAACAGAAGATGAGGTTTTAGACTATCGACAAGCGGTAGATAAGTTTGCAGACGCTAAGCAAACAGTAGAACAAGGCGGTGATCACAGTTTTGTAGGCTTTGAGCGTTATCCTGCACAGATTATCGAATTTCTAGAACTGTAATTCGAAAGCGATTGGAAAAGGCTCATAGTTTTTATTGATATATCCAACCGTTTCTTGACATGGGCGGTATGCTTTCCGACTATGTTTTGCCAAAAGATCTTAAGGGTCGAGGACCCTGGCTACTTTGTTATGCATCATGTTTACAAACTCTTAGTGATGTGAACAGGGTGGCTTTTTCGTTTCCTGAGTATGGGTACGCCCATTGGTGATACTCAGGCAACAAGTAAACTTTGAGAATAATTCCGTATTATGACTGAACAATATAATGCTGGTGCCATTGAAGTACTGAATGGCTTAGAGCCAGTACGTCGCCGACCAGGGATGTATACGGATACAGCGCGCCCAAACCATTTGGGCCAAGAAGTTATCGACAACAGTGTCGATGAAGCGCTAGCCGGACATGCCTCAAAAGTACAAGTCATCCTACATGCTGACCAATCACTCGAAGTGATCGATGATGGTCGAGGCATGCCTGTTGATATCCACCCAGAAGAGAAAGTATCAGGCGTAGAGCTAATTCTATGTAAGCTACATGCGGGTGGTAAGTTCTCTAACAAAAACTACCAATTCTCTGGTGGTTTGCACGGGGTAGGTATATCTGTAGTAAACGCGTTGTCAAAACGCGTTGAAGTAACAGTTCGTCGTGATGGTCAAGTGTATGAAATTGCATTTGAACACGGCGAGAAAGTGTCTGATCTGACCGTAACTGGCACATGTGGTCGTCGCAATCGCGGTACCAGCGTGCATTTCTGGCCTGATGCGAAGTACTTCGATTCGGCTAACTTCTCTGTGACGCGCTTAGTCAACAACCTGCGCGCAAAAGCGGTTTTGTGTCCGGGCTTAGAAATCACATTAACCGACAAAGTTAATGGCAAAGACTATAAGTGGTACTACGAAGATGGTTTGAAAGACTATCTTGCGGAAGGTGTAAAAGGCTATCCAGTTATTCCTGAAGAACCATTTACTGGTGAGTTCTTGGCGGATACCGAAGCGGCAAACTGGGCGGTAATTTGGCAGCCAGAAGGTGGTGAGATGATCACCGAAAGCTACGTTAACCTGATCCCAACCGCTCAAGGTGGTACGCACGTTAATGGTTTACGCCAAGGCTTGTTGGAAGCGATGCGCGAATTCTGTGAGTTCCGTAATCTATTACCTCGTGGCGTGAAGCTAACGGGTGATGACGTTTTCGACCGCTGTTCTTACGTGCTGTCGGTTAAGATTCAAGACCCGCAATTTGCAGGCCAGACCAAAGAACGTCTGTCTTCTCGTCAAACCGCGGCATTTGTCTCTGGCGTTGTAAAAGATGCGTTCAGTCTTTGGTTGAACGAAAAGCCTCAGCTCGCAGAGCAATTGGCAGAAGTCTGTATCGCTAACGCACACCGTCGTATGCGTGCAGCGAAAAAAGTCGTACGTAAGAAAGTGGCGTCCGGCCCAGCACTGCCAGGTAAGTTGACCGACTGTTCAGCACAGGACTTAAGTCGCACTGAAATCTTCTTTGTGGAGGGTGACTCTGCGGGTGGCTCGGCAAAACAGGCACGTGACCGTGAATTCCAAGCCGTGATGCCACTGCGTGGTAAGATCTTGAACACGTGGGAAGTCTCTGCCGATCAAGTTCTTGCGTCTCAAGAAGTACACGATATCTCCGTTGCTTTGGGTATTGACCCAGATAGCGACAACCTCGAGAGTCTTCGTTACGGTAAGATCTGTATCCTTGCCGATGCGGACTCGGATGGTCTTCACATCGCAACGCTGCTTTGTGCTCTATTTACTCGTCACTTCCGCGCACTAGTGGAAGCGGGCCATATCTATGTGGCGATGCCGCCTCTGTATCGAATCGACTGCGGGAAAGAAGTGTTCTACGCCCTCGATGACGATGAAAAAGATGGCATTTTAGAGCGCTTGTCGAAGAAGAAAGCCAAAATCAACGTGCAACGATTCAAAGGTCTGGGTGAGATGAACCCACTTCAGTTGCGTGAAACCACCATGGATCCGAACACGCGTCGCTTAGTGCAGTTAACCATTGACGACTCTACGGCGACCATGGAAATGATGGACATGCTGCTAGGTAAAAAGCGTGCAGATGACCGTCGTTCTTGGCTACAAAACAACGGCGACTTGGCAGAGGTGTAACGGATGTCTACAGAAATTACCTACGATGGCGTCGAACAATTGCCAATGCGCAAGTTCACTGAAGACGCTTATCTGAACTACTCGATGTACGTAATCATGGACCGCGCCTTGCCATACATTGGCGATGGCTTAAAGCCGGTTCAACGACGCATCATTTATGCGATGTCAGAGCTTGGTCTCTCTGCATCAGCAAAATACAAAAAATCTGCACGTACCGTTGGTGACGTGCTAGGTAAATACCATCCGCACGGTGATTCAGCGTGCTACGAAGCGATGGTATTGATGGCTCAGCCATTCTCTTACCGCTATCCATTAGTGGATGGTCAAGGTAACTGGGGTGCGCCAGATGATCCGAAATCATTTGCGGCAATGCGTTATACCGAAGCAAAACTGTCTAAGTTTGCTGAAGTATTGCTTGGCGAACTTGGCCAGGGCACGGTTGAATGGCAACCTAACTTTGATGGCACAATGAAAGAGCCACAAATGTTGCCAGCACGTCTGCCTCACATCCTGCTTAACGGTGTAACCGGCATTGCCGTTGGTATGGCAACAGACATCCCACCGCACAACGTTCGTGAAATCGCAGATGCGACTATTCATTTGATCGACAACCCGAAAGCAGAACTGCCGGACGTGATGCAGTATGTCAAAGGACCGGATTACCCAACAGAAGCAGAAATTATCTCGCCGCAAGCGGATATCGAGAAGATTTACCGCAACGGTCGTGGCAGCATCAAAATGCGCGCGGTTTGGCATAAAGAAGGTTCTGATATTGTTATCACTTCTTTGCCTCACCAAGTATCGGGTGCCAAACTGCTTGAGCAAATCGCTAACCAGATGCGTGCGAAGAAGCTGCCAATGGTTGACGATCTTCGTGACGAATCGGATCACGAGAACCCAACGCGTATCGTTGTGGTGCCTAAGTCAAACCGCGTCGATTGTGATTTGTTGATGAACCACTTGTTCGCATCAACGGATCTTGAGCGCAGTTACCGCGTTAACTTGAACATGATTGGTTTGGATAACCGTCCTCAAGTTAAAGGTTTGGTGCAAATTCTATCTGAGTGGATCGAGTTCCGTCGTACGACTGTGCGTCGTCGTTTACAACACCGCCTAGACAAAGTCATGGCTCGTCTACACATCTTGGAAGGTTTGTTGGTTGCTTACCTCAACCTAGATGAAGTGATTGAGATCATCCGTACTGAAGACGATCCAAAAGCGGTGCTGATGGAACGCTTTGGTATTACCGATATCCAAGCGGATGCAATTTTAGATACCAAACTTCGTCATCTAGCAAAACTAGAAGAGATGAAGATCCGTGGTGAGCAAGACGAGCTAGAGAAAGAGCGTGAGAAGCTAGAACAGCTACTCGGTTCTGAGCGTCGTCTGAACACACTACTGAAAAAAGAAATCAAAGCAGATGCAGAGAAATACGGTGATGACCGTCGCTCTCCAATGGTTGAGCGTGCAGAAGCAAAAGCGCTGACTGAACGTGACCTCGTACCAAGTGAGCCAATCACGGTTGTGCTTTCTGAGAAAGGTTGGATTCGTCACGCGAAAGGCCATGACGTGGATGCCGAAGGCTTAAACTATAAGTCGGGTGATAAGTATTTAGCGCATGCTCGAGGTAAGAGTAATCAGCCTGCGGTATTCCTAGGTAGTGACGGTCGAAGTTACTCTCTGGAATCGCACTCACTGCCTTCTGCTCGTAGTCAAGGTGAGCCGATTACCGGTCGCTTGAATATTACGGCTGGTAGCAGTATTCGCCAAGTCATCATGAGTGAAGAAGATCAGCTGTGGCTGGTGGGCTCAGATGCAGGTTACGGCTTTGTATGTAAAGGCGCGGACTTACTGTCTAAAAACCGCAGTGGTAAAGCGCTCGTCACTTTACCGGCTAACTCTGAGATAATGACGCCAAAAGAGATTGAAGATTTAGACTCTGATGAAATCTTAGCAATCACTAACCAAGGTCGCATGCTGCTGTTCCCAATCAAAGACTTGCCACAACTGGCGAAAGGTAAGGGGAATAAGATCATCAACATTCCTGCTGCTAAAGCAAAAGAGCGAGAAGAAGTACTATCTCACTTAATGTCTTTACCAAAAGGTGCATCGTTAACGCTGTACGCGGGTAAGCGAAAGTTGGGTCTTAAACCGTCTGATCTTGATAACTTCCGTGGCGAACGTGGTCGCCGAGGTGGGTTATTACCGAGAGGTTTGCAGCGAGTCACTCGCATTGAAGTTGAGCTAGATGATTCCGATACGACGGAAACACCGAGCGATAGCGAGTAACGCACAAATAAAAATCCCAGCCAATGGCTGGGATTTTTTATGCTTCTTGCTTGTCTTCGGCAATGGTGACTTTCAAGGTCATCTCTTTTCCTTTGCGAATGATACCGACGTCCACGGTGGTGCCAGGACGTAAATCGGTGACGATATCCATAACGCTCTGACGCCCTTGCACTTTATTGCCATCAATGCTGATAATGATGTCCTGCTTTTGGAAGCCTGCCGCATTGGCTGGACCATTTGGATCAATACCAAGTACGACAATACCACCTATGTGTTCATTTCCAAGTAGGCGAGCAGTGACCGCATTAATGTCTTGGCCGTCGATTCCAATATAACCACGAATCACGCGGCCATCAGCGATGATTTTCTGCATGATCTTACTCGCTAGCGGCGCAGGGATCGCAAAAGAAATACCGTAAGTTTCTAAGTCTGTCGCTTGCTGAAAAGAGGCGGTGTTAATGCCGACGAGCTCGCCTTGTGTGTTCACTAGGGCTCCACCAGAGTTACCTTCATTGATGGCGGCATCGGTTTGAATGAATGCTTGACGACCGTCGCTAATAGATGAACGACCTGTGGCAGAAATAATGCCGAACGTTGTGGTTTGTCCAAGGTTGTATGGGTTACCGATGGCTAGTACTACGTCGCCCACTTGTGGTTTGTAATTAGAGTTCAGAGGGATTACGGGCAAATTCGAACCTTCGACACGCAGCACGGCTATATCAGTACGTTTGTCTGTCCCTACGAGCTGAGCCGCTGCGGCTCTGCCGTCTTGTAATGCCACAACAATTTGATCAGCTTGAGCAACCACATGATAGTTAGTAATGATGTAGCCTTTCTCACTAACAATGACACCTGACCCCAGGCCTTGAGTCGAGAGTTTACTGCGATCATTCTCAACATACTTACGACTGTAGATGTTTACCACTGCAGGCGCTGCTCTTCGGACCGCTTGATTAAACGTCAACTCGACTGATGCGATATTAACAGGTTGAGGATCAAGCGCGGCAGGAATTACGTTGTTGCGCAAAGATGGAACCGCCAGTAATACCACTGCGGCAGTAGCCAAGCCTAAAAAGACAGAACGTAATAAAAAGCTGAGCATATCCTCTCCATGCGTGAGCGCCAAAATGGCATCGAAGATGAAGAATAGCATTACATTGAAAAATAACAAAAGGGCAGCACGTCATCGCGCTGCCCTTTTCATTAGTTATTGAGCGATAAGGAAAAGTGATCGAGCCTTATCACTCAGCATTATGCATCGAAAACCTTATTTTCTATCACTTTGAAAGTGGTTAACGAATGACAAGATAAATAGTACGTTCACCACGTTGAATATTAAGAGCCAGTACACCTTTGTGTTTCTCTACGATTGTACGAAGCTCGGCAAGGTTTTTCACTCGTTGACGGTTCACACCGATAATAATGTCACCTTGTTGTAATTGATATTGAGCAGCCGGAGAGTTATCTGCAACGCTCGATACTTTAACACCTTGGATTACATCACTTGGTGTTGTATTGCTTAATTCCGCACCTTTGAGTCCCTCATGTAATGTCTCCGCTTTAGCTTTCATATTCGTAGATTCGCCAAGCGTTACATCAAAGGTTTTATTCTTACCATCTCGAACCACACCTAATGTGATTTCTTTACCTGCGCCCAGTGTTGCCACTTTTGCGCGGAGCTCTGAGAAAGTATTAATCGCTTTGCCGTTCACCGATACAATTACGTCACCGGCTTTTAACCCTGCTTTATCGGCTGCGCTGTCCGGTACGACTTGACCAATAAAGGCCCCTTTACTCGACTCGTAACCCAATGCATCAGCTAGCTCAGAGGTTACTTCGCCACCTTGCACACCCAACATGCCGCGTTTGACTTCACCAAACTCTAGAATTTGATCAGTGAGGTTTTTCATCATGTTTGATGGAATCGCAAAGCCAATACCCACATTACCGCCGTTAGGGCCTAAAATCGCAGTATTAATACCGATCAGCTCACCATTAAGGTTGACCAATGCACCACCAGAGTTACCGCTGTTAATTGCGGCATCGGTTTGGATGAAGTTTTCGAAGTTTTCAACGTTTAAGCCACTACGACCAAGGGCTGAAACAATACCCGAAGTCACAGTTTGACCGAGTCCAAATGGGTTACCAATCGCAACCGTAAAGTCACCGACACGCAGTTTGTCGGAATCCGCGACTTTAATCTGCGTTAAGTTTTTCGCTTTCTCTAATTTAAGTAACGCAACATCGGCCATTTCATCACCGCCAACGAGCGTAGCGTCATACTCGCGCCCGTCAAAGAGGCGAACTCGAATCTCATCTGCCCCCTTGATCACATGGTAGTTAGTGACAATATGGCCTTTCTTCGCATCAATAATGACACCAGACCCTAAACCTCTGAACGGGCGCTCTCGCCTTTGTTCCATAGGAAAGTCTGGGCCAAAGAAAAATTGAAATTGCTCGGGAATGCGACTGGTTTGTACTTGTTTACCTTCTACAGCAATACTCACAACAGCTGGGGTCACCTTCTCAAGCATTGGTGCCAAGCTAGGTAACTGTTGGCCATCCACATTCAAAGGTAATGCGGCAGTGGCTTGAACTGGGGCAATAATCGACCCCAAACTCAGAGATAGAACGGTGAGCGCAAGCAGTGGTTTTTTCATCCAATAACTCCTCTTGAAACATGTCTGCCAAAAAGAAATATCCGAACGGTTAGTTCACTTTGTTAATAACTAATATAGGGTCTAGTTCGGACAATCAAAAGGGGAGGCAGTGCACATCCAAGTTAGAGCGAAGGTGAGGTGAAAAAGTTCAAAAAAGGGCCGATACAAATGTATCGGCCCTAGATAGAAGTAAGAGAGAATTATGATGCTTTTGCGGTTACCGCTTCGGGAGCATTAATGATTTCTTTCTCTTGATCCTTCAAAAGACCGGTGGCGCCATTAGCGTAGTCTTTTGGTTGTTCGTTAAACTCTGGTTGATCTTCTGCAATGGTTTCAGACGACATTGCCGTTTTCTTATCAAACGGGTTGTCTTGTTCTGGTAAGTTTGGCAAAAGCTCAGAAGAGGTCTTGGCCATATGTTGGTATAGCTTGGTGTAATCTTTACCTAGGGTGTCCAACATTTCTGCGGTTTGTGCAAAATGATCGACGAGCTCTTGACGTTGTTGCTCTAATTCAAACTTGGCCGCTTCAAGTTCTTTCTGCACAGACTTTTGTTTCTTGTATTCAGGGGTGGTTAGTCTACTAATGACTACGCCTACGATTGTACCGACCAGCAAACCCACAATGGCATAAATCCAAGGCATAACTGCTCCTTATAGTTGTTTTAACAAGTCTTTTACTACTTAGTTACACGCGGTGCTCGTCCATGTTACTATGGCTTGAACAGCCGATAAAGAAAAATAGCAGTATGTCTTCGGGGACTGATAACTACTTCTCTCTATTCTCAAAGTTGACCCCGAGGTAACCCTTTTCTCTATACCTCTATACGACTTAATACGATGACACCACTACAACAATATCAAAAAGACATAGCAGAACACGGGTTTCAGCGTGATGAAGCTCAGTATCAAGCGGTCGTTGCATTAGACAAGCTTTACCATGCTATCGTTGAATTTCAGTCAGCGCCTGTGCCTCAGCTTTCCAAATGGCAAAAGCTAATGGGGAAAAAAATCGACAAGCCTGAACCACCAAAAGGCCTTTACTTTTGGGGTGGGGTAGGTCGCGGTAAAACCTACCTTATGGACGCATTTTTTGATGCTTTACCGACCCAAAGAAAAATGCGCGTCCACTTCCATCGATTTATGTATCGAGTACATGATGAGTTGAAGCTGTTAGGTGATGTCGAAAATCCTCTATCAAAAGTGGCGGATAAATTTAAAGAAGAAGCCGATGTGGTTTGCTTTGATGAATTTTTTGTTTCCGACATTACTGATGCGATGATCCTTGCAACGCTACTTCAAGAAATGTTCAAGCGGCAGATGATCCTAGTCGCGACTTCAAACATCGAGCCGCAGAACTTATATCGTAACGGTTTGCAAAGAGCGCGCTTTTTGCCCGCGATCGATATGATTTTGGCACGTTGTGAAGTGTTGAATGTCGATAGTGGCGTTGATTATCGCTTAAGAACGTTAGAACAGGCTGAAATATACCATTACCCGCTTGATGAGCAGGCTAGCATAAACCTTAACAAATATTATCAGCAGCTGACTGGAGAGCGTCAGTTTGTTGCTCATCAAATCGAAGTTAACCACCGTCAACTAGCGGTGATTGAAGCAAGCGACGGGGTGCTGCATGCGTCGTTTGCTCAGTTGTGTCAAACTGCTCGCAGTCAAAATGACTACATTGAATTGTCTCGTATTTACCACACGGTATTACTGGCAGATGTTCAACAAATGAACCGAAAAATCGATGATGCGGCGAGACGCTTTATCGCGCTGGTCGATGAGTTTTACGAGCGCAATGTTAAGTTGATTATTTCTGCTGAAGTGCCAATGGCCGACTTATATACTGACGGGCAGTTAGAGTTCGAATTTAAGCGCTGTTTGTCTCGGCTTACTGAGATGCAAAGTCATGAGTATCTCGCGCGTGAACATTTGGCCTAGATCCAATGGGTTCTTAAAAAAGTGAAGAAAAAATTAGTGATTTGGCGCAAAAAAAGGTGATTTTTTCTTCGCTCTTCTCTATAATCCTGCGACCCACCGTTACTGCAGACCTGATTATCGAAGTTATTTCGAAATTGAAGGTCGAGAGTACCAACGACTCGAAGGGGTGATGACTGGGCTCTTAGACAGTGTGGGAGCACTATTGGGTGTTCCTTTAAAGTTTAAAATTTAATTAACGGGTTATTGTTAGCATGAAAACTTTCGTTGCTAAACCAGAAACTGTAAAACGCGACTGGTACGTTGTAGACGCTGAAGGTAAAACTCTTGGCCGTCTAGCAAGTGAAATTGCATCTCGCCTACGTGGCAAACATAAAGCTGAATACACTCCTCACGTTGACACTGGTGATTACATCATCGTTATCAACGCTGAGAAAGTTGCTGTAACTGGTAACAAAGCTAAGAACAAAGTGTACTACCGTCACTCTGAATTCCCAGGTGGTCTAAAATCTATCACTTTTGAAAAGTTGATCGATCGTAAACCTGAGATGGCTCTTGAGCTTGCAGTTAAAGGCATGCTTCCACGTGGTCCTCTAGGCCGTGCTATGTACCGTAAGCTAAAAGTTTACGCGGGCGCTGAGCACAACCATGTTGCTCAACAACCACAAGTACTAGACATCTAATTGGGGATTTCGAAAATGGCAGAGAATCAATACTACGGCACTGGCCGTCGCAAAAGCTCAGCTGCACGTGTTTTCATTAAACCAGGCAGCGGTAACATTGTAGTAAACAAGCGTAACCTTGACGAATACTTCGGTCGTCCAACAGCACGTATGGTTGTACAACAACCTCTAGAGCTAGTTGAACTAACTGAAAAGCTAGACCTTTACGTAACAGTTAAAGGCGGCGGTATTTCTGGTCAAGCTGGTGCTATCCGTCACGGTATCACTCGCGCGCTTATGGAATACGATGAGTCTCTACGTCCTGCTCTACGCGCAGCTGGCTACGTTACTCGTGACGCTCGTTGCGTTGAACGTAAGAAAGTTGGTCTACGTAAAGCACGTCGTCGTCCACAGTTCTCTAAGCGTTAATTTCCTCTTATCGGGAATTATGCTTTCAGAGTTACTCTGGAAACTGTGTACCAAAAGCTCGGCTCTATGCCGGGCTTTTTTGTATTTAAAGCAACGAACAGCCTTCACTTATCATCACACTCCGAGCAGGCCTTCTTATTCGTCCTCTTCGTCGAAAGTTTGCCAGTGCTGTTTTATATGTGTGCCTTATTTAATCGCGACTCACCACGCTTTCTCTTGCGATGCTGCATAGATGTATTCATCAGCAAGAATGTCTTTGTATCTTATTCTTCCTGTAACATGTTTTAAAATGACTTACGCTCCTTTTTGAGCATTCTGCGTGCTACAAAATTGAAAATATAAACACAGCAAGCTGAACGCGTAATACGAAATATTTCTCTGCGTAATTAACTGAAAACTACCAAGATAAAAGGTTTTATCCGCTTTCAGCGGGGCTTCTATGTGGTGCTTTCTTGTTACAAATCACATCAATTTTTTATAATTCTGCCGCTTTTGTGACGACGCGAGCGATTTGCCTCACAAATGTTACAAAAAGGTAGCTTTATCTTGTCAAAAAGTAGGGTTTTCTTTATCATTTCCCTCCAATAAATAGAACTAAATTCATTATTTGTTAGCCATGCTCTTATAAGCGGAATAATAACGATCCAAAGGGAGCAAATGGGAGAATGTTTGGATGAGCAACGCGCCTTTAAATAACGGTCGCAGGCGTTTTCTAACCGCTACAACGGCAGTTGTTGGTGGGTTAGGGGCAGTCGCCGTCGCCGTGCCTTTTATCAAATCATGGAATCCGAGTGCTAAAGCCAAAGCGGCGGGCGCACCGGTGGAAGTGGATATAAGTAAAATTGAACCAGGTCAGCTGGTTCGTGTTGAGTGGCAGGGAAAACCTGTATGGATTGTTCGCCGCACTCAAAGCGTTCTGGATAACTTAAAATCGATCGGTGATAAGCTTCGCGATCCACAATCTGAAATGGAGCAGCAGCCTGAGTACGCTCAGAATGAGTTTCGTTCGATTAAGGAAGAGTTTTTCGTCGCAGTTGGTTTCTGTACCCACTTAGGTTGTTCACCAACCTATCTACCTGACTCTTTCTCAGAGCAGGTGCAGGGCGTAAGATCTGGCTTCTTCTGTCCTTGTCATGGTTCTAAGTTCGACATGGCTGGTCGAGTGTTCCAAGGAGTACCTGCTCCGTTGAACCTTGTCGTTCCTAAGCACATGTATTTGAGCGATACCAAGCTCATTGTGGGTGTTGATGAGGGAGATGCATAATGCAAGCAATGTTAGATTGGGTTGAAAAGCGTATTCCTGCAATGAATGCTTATAAAAAGCATTTGTCTGAATACCCAATGCCTAAGAACTTCAACTTTTGGTACCTTTTCGGTTCTCTGGCGATGCTGGTTCTTGTTAACCAAATCCTAACGGGTATTTGGCTAACGATGAACTATGTTCCTTCAGGTGACGGTGCATTTGCGTCTATCGAATACATTATGCGTGATGTAGAGTACGGTTGGCTTCTGCGTTACATGCATTCCACTGGCGCGTCAGCGTTTTTCGTTGTTGTGTATCTTCACATGTTCCGTGGTTTGATCTACGGTTCATACCAAAAACCTCGTGAACTGTTGTGGATCTTCGGTATGTTGATCTTCCTAGTTCTCATGGCTGAAGCGTTCATGGGTTACCTACTTCCATGGGGTCAGATGTCATACTGGGGTGCGCAGGTAATCATTTCCCTGTTTGGTGCTATTCCTGTTATCGGTGATGACCTAACACTTTGGATTCGTGGTGACTACATCATCTCTGGTGCAACGCTAAACCGTTTCTTCGCACTACACGTTATTGCACTGCCTATCGTTTTGCTTCTTCTTGTTGTTCTGCACGTATTGGCGCTGCACGAAGTAGGCTCAAACAACCCGGATGGTATCGAAACTAAGCTGCCAAAAGGCACAATGGGCGACGATTACAAAACGCAATTCAAGTTCCACGATTACTACACGAAGAAATATGACATCATTGATTCGATTCCTTTCCATCCGTACGGCACGGTTAAGGACTTGGTCGGTGTTGCTGGTTTCTTGTTCTTCTTCTGTTACGTGCTGTTCTTTAACCCAGAAATGGGTGGGTACTTCCTTGAGCCGCCTAACTTTGAAGCTGCAAACCCACTGAAGACACCAGAGCATATTGCTCCGGTATGGTACTTCACGCCGTTCTACGCAATCTTACGCGCGGTTCCAGACAAACTATTAGGTGTTATCCTAATGGGCGCGTCAATTGCAGTGCTGTTTGTTCTACCTTGGTTGGATCGTTGTAAAGTTCGTTCATACCGTTACCGTAGCAAACTTCATCTATTGAATATTGTACAGTTCACTATCGCCTTTATCGCTCTGGGTATTTTAGGTGCGTTACCTGCGACACCAACGTACACACTACTATCTCAGATCTTTAGCTTGTGTTACTTCATGTTCTTTGTGTTGCTGTTCTTCTACAGCAAAAATGAAGCAACCAAACCATTACCAGAGAGGGTGACATTCAAATGAAGAAGTGGATTGTAATTCTATTTGCTATGTTGCCATCACTAGCGATGGCAGCTGGGGCCAATGTTCCGCTGGATAAAGCGAATGTTGACCTTACGGATAAAGCTTCGCTACAAAACGGCGCGAAGTTGTTCATGAACTACTGTTTTGCTTGTCACTCTACGCAATACCAGCGTTACGAGCGTGTAGCAACAGACTTGGAAATTCCAACAGACTTAATGAAAGAAAACCTGATTTTCAATCCTGAAGCGAAAATCGGTGATCTAATGGTCAATGCTATGCCACCGAAGCAAGCGGCAAACTGGTTTGGTGCTCCACCACCAGATCTTACGTTGGTTGCACGAGTTCGTGGTGCTGATTGGTTATACACTTACTTACGCTCTTTCTATGTTGATCCATCTCGTCCATTCGGCGTGAACAACATCGTCTTCCCGAGTGTTGGTATGCCGCATGTGCTTGAAGAGCTACAGGGCATCCCGACGCCGATTTACGCTACGAAAATCGTAGATGGCGAAGAAGTACAAGTTGTTGTTGGTACTGAAACCGATGGCACGGGTGAGCTGAGTGAAGGCGAATATGACAAAGCGGTTGGCGATCTCGTTAACTTCTTAGTTTATTCAGGTGACCCAGTGCAGCTTGAGCGTCATGCTCTAGGCTGGTGGGCAATGGGCTTCTTAGTGCTTCTAACCATCGTTGTTGTGATGCTCAAGAAAGAGTATTGGCGCGATGTGCATTAATTGTGCTAAAATACCGTGCTAATTCCCAATTTTAATTGATGTACAATGGAGGCTTAGCCTCCATTGTTTTTATTTGTAAGTGTACTGGAGGGCTCCATGGCTGTAGCTGCCAATAAACGTTCTGTGATGACTCTTTTCTCAAGTGCATCAGATTTGTATAGCCATCAGGTTCGCATTGTACTAGCTGAAAAAGGCGTAAGTGTTGAAGTTGAGCTTGTTGACGAAGCAAACCTTCCTGCTGAGCTTGTTGAGCTAAACCCATATAAATCAGTGCCAACTCTTGTTGACCGTGAGCTAGCTCTTTACGATTCAAAAATCATCATGGAGTACTTGGACGAGCGTTTCCCTCATCCACCTCTAATGCCGGTTTACCCTGTTGCTCGTGGCAACAGCCGCTTGATGATGTACCGTATCGAACGCAACTGGTATTCACTCGCTGAAAAAGTGATGAAAGGTAATGCGGAAGAATCAGAAAAAGCACGCACAAAGCTGCGTAATGATCTTCTGACGTTAGCGCCAATTTTTGCTGAATATGAGTACTTCATGAGCGAAGAATTCAGCTTGATCGATTGTTACCTAGCTCCACTATTGTGGCGTTTGCCTCAACTTGGTATCGATCTTGTTGGCCCTGGTTCAAAAGAAATCAAGGTATACATGAACCGCGTATTTGAACGTGATTCGTTCCTTGCTTCTTTGACTGAAGCTGAACGTGAAATGCGCCTAGTTCGCTAAGCGATTTAAAACACGTTATGGATATTGCAAAAATGACTGCTCGCCGCCCGTATATGCTTCGCGCATTTTACGACTGGTTAGTAGACAATGACTTGACTCCTCACTTGGTTGTGGATGCAACAATGCCAGGGGTGCGTGTCCCGGTTGAATTTATTCAAGATGGTCAAATTATTTTGAATATTGCGCCACGTGCAGTGGGTAATCTTGAGTTAGGTAATGATGCGATTACCTTCCATGCTCGCTTTAGCGGTCGTCCGCACTCAGTGATCGTGCCTGTGTATGCTGTTCAAGCTATTTATGCACGTGAGAATGGTGCTGGTACTATGTTTGAACCAGAAGAAGCGTACACTCACATCGAAGAAGAAGCGATGACCGAGGAAGAATCATCCCCATCGTTCACAACGGTTAGCGATGAGCCTTCTGAGTTAGTTTCTGATTCAGATGCCGAAGAGGACGATGCTCCTCGACCAAAAGGCAAACCAAGCTTAAGAGTGATTAAATAATAAAAAAGCAGCGTAACGCTGCTTTTTTCTTTTTAACTTGTTGAAGATGATTTCAAGCCAGACTTTGGAAATTACTCACTAATCGTAAAGACTTCGACGTTCTCTTCACTTTCTGTACTTGCCTCACTTTCTATTGTTTGTACACCGTCACTCGGTAAGTCTACTTCAACAGGCTCCATTTCGCCGTATTGGAACCCTTTAATGACTTGTTTTACGCCTGAGATATTACGCGCGATTTCTGTCGCTCGATCGCCTTGCTCTGGCGTGACATAACCAAACAGAAAAACGTCGCCATCTTCGGTGATCACTTTAACCTTAACACCATTAAGCTCAGAATCAGTAAGCAAAGCTGACTTTACTTTGGTTGTGATCCAGCTGTCATTGCTAATCTGGGTAACAGTGAGTGGCTCTTTTTGTTTGATTTGATTGTGTATGACTTTTACACCACTAACTTCTCGAGCCCTTCGCTCTAAAGCAAGGATAAGGTCTTGTGTCGGAGCTTGTCCCATAAGGACTACAGTCCCATTATATGAACTGGCAACGACACGAACTTCACCTTTAAACGGTGCTTTATTGCCGATCGCCGCAACTTCGAATTCGATGTTATTGTCCTGCCAGATTTGTTTTGTCGTGCGTGTGTCCGTGACAATATTCGCTGTGGTTGCTGCACCTGCGATAAACAAACCTGCGCAACCACTTAAACTCAATGCTGTTAATAAGATAACAAGGCTACGTATCATAATTCTGACTCTCAGTCTTGGTTACTCTTCGTGAGCAGGGAAAAGCACTTGGTCAATAAGATCACAAAGGCAATGGAGTGTTACCATATGTACTTCGTGAATACGTGCAGTGCGGTGTGATGGAATACGAATTTCGACGTCGTTCTCACCGAGCAGTCCTGCCATCTCTCCGCCATCTTTTCCTGTTAGCGCGATAATCGTCATGTCTCGAGTTACGGCTGCTTCCATCGCTTTGATAATATTTTTACTGTTACCGCTAGTCGACATGGCAAGCAAAATGTCGCCTGGTTGACCAAACGCTCGTACCTGTTTTGAGAAGATTTCCTGGTAGTGGTAATCGTTGGCCACTGCGGTTAGGGTAGTATTATCGGCGGTTAAGGCCATTGCTGGTAGGCTAGGGCGCTCAGTTTCAAAACGGTTTAAAAGACAAGAAACAAATTGTTGAGCGTTTGAAGCACTGCCGCCATTACCACAACATAAAATTTTATTGCCATTAAGCAGGCTCGACACCATCGCTTGAGCTGCATGAGTAATGGCATCAGGCAGCGCCTCTGCTGCTGCGATTTGAATTTGAATACTTTCTGTAAAGCTGTCTTTAATGCTGTCTAGCATCGCTTATCCTTCAGAGATTGCGTTTTCTATCCAGTTGATATCTCGCCCATTATCATGAATGGCGATGACATCAAATCGATAATCGATATTGTGTTTTAAGCGCTTTTGTTGGCTAAGCCAAACTTGTGCGGTTTTGACTAGCTTGCGCATTTTAGCGTGCGTCACCATTTCTGCTGCCGAGCCAAAGTGATTGTTCTTACGGTATTTGACTTCAACAAACACAATAGTTTCACCTTGTTGGAAGATTAAATCAATCTCACCGACCTTAGTCAGAAAATTTTGTTCAATAAAGTTTAAGCCCTGGCGTTGTAAATATTGCTTCGCCAGAGCTTCATATTGATTTCCGATTTGGCGCTTGCTAAAGAGCCCCACGCTCAGCCCAGCTTAGCTCACGCTGTACAACACAATTATTGTCGATACTTAAAATACCGGTTTGGCCGCCAACTGAGTAGCCCGGAACGACCTTCATTTGTGGCAGCTCCCCAATCAATTTATACGCATCCATACCCAGTGCTTTCAAACGTTTTTCCATGTTAGATTGCTCTGACCACAACTCGTTCATTTCAGCGGTCACGCTAGGGTCTGGGTCAATCAGTAATGGGATATCGCTGTAGATGATGCCTGTTAGATCTTCGTAAGTCGCGCCGCCACTGTTGCTACGCGAGCTAGAGAAAATTTGAGGAGCTTTGGCGTCTGGGTTAATCGCTACCTCAATAAATGGCTTGATCAAAGTCAGTTCCGTGCTTCTAGCAACAATATAAACCGCATCGACATCACGACGGCTACGTGGCTGTGTTTCAAGCTTGATACGCATTAGTGATTGCATCTGAGCAATACGTTGTTTGCTTTCTTGCAGACCAAATACTTCATTGATGTCTTTTTGAAGTTGGCGCTTGTCGCCAAAATAACTTGCTGCGACTTTATTAGAGCTGTACTTGCGCCATTCTTTGTTGAACGCTTCAGTTACGCGCTCACCAAAGCTGCCCTTTGGTGCCAGGATCAGAGGGAAGTTATAGCCTTCGCTGAACAAGTGTTTCGCTGCTTGTGCGGCTTCTTGTTCTGGTGATAATGCCAAGTAGCAAATATTGCTATCTGGTTGCACATCTTCGGGAATATTTAGCGCAAGGGCTGGAATCGTAGGACCATTTTCTGAGCCATCCATGGTTGTGTGTAATAGCTCAACGTTTTCTTTTTCTAGGGGACCAACAACAAAGTCGATGTTTTCATTGATCAAACGTTGTTTAATTTGGTCGGCGTTATACGCATTAGTGTCTATTACCGTGAGGGTAGCGCTTGGATCACGGTTACGATCATTCATCATCGCAAACACAAAACCATCACGAATTAATTGCGCTTGTGGCGAGAATTTACCAGTAAGCGGCAGTAACAAAGCGGTGTTGTTTGGTTTAACGATGTCTAGAGAGAGAATGTTTTGAATCTCTTCTGGTGTGTAGATAGCGGCTGGGTGCGATGGGTTCTCGTTTAACCAGCGTTCTAGGGTATTTTTTAGTTGAGATAAGTTGCCCGACAACGTTTTCGCATAAATAGCGAGTTGTAGCCAACCATCCAAAACATCTTCATTTGGCTCTGTTTCTAATGAGGTCAGTTCGTACTCGGAATAGCTGCCAAAGTTCATCCAAATACGGCTAGAAATCTCTCTCTGCTCCGCGGACGATGCATATTGGCCAAATGCAACCAGTTGGCGGTTTGCCTCAAACGCTTGGTTAAGACCTTGATAAGCGTCGGCACGCATCAAGTAATAGTCTTTCCATTGCTCATTTGGCAACTTCCACCAAGGTTTAAAATTCAACAATTGCAGCAACTGAGAGTAATTACCCTGTTTTTGCTGTATGGTCGCACGCGCTAGTTGCCACTCTGCTTGCTGAACTTCGGTTAACTGTTGACGAGCCAGGCGCTTGATCAACATTTCTGCTTGATCAAACTGGTTTGCTTGAATCGCGGCTTTGGTTGCCATGATCAACCAGTCATTTTGTAAACTGCCTTCCGTGCTATCAGCTTGGATCATATAGTTCTGAACAGACTGAGTAGGCTCAAGTGTTACATCAACGCCATCAGGCTGTCTTGGACCTGAAGAACAGGCGGCGAGCGTAATTGCTAGTGCAACAGGAGTAAGTATGCGTGGTACACTGAGTCTCTTATGGTTAATCATTGCCGTGAGTTCTCTATAATTTTGTACAAAATTGTCTCTATATTAATCGTTGAAGTGATGGTAAACAAATGACAGATAAAAATAAGTTGCCGAATGAGGGGCCAACTCTCTATATCGTACCGACTCCAATCGGAAATTTAGCGGATATCACCCAACGTGCTATCGAAATTCTGTCGACTGTGGACATCATTGCCGCTGAGGATACTCGACATACGGGCAAATTACTGTCTCACTTCAATATTCAAACCAAAACTTTTGCTCTACACGACCACAATGAGCAGCAAAAAGCACAAGTTTTGGTAGAAAAGCTGCTTTCCGGTCAGTCTATCGCATTAGTTTCTGACGCTGGTACGCCACTTATCAGCGACCCAGGATACCATTTGGTGACAAAATGTCGTCAAGCGGGCGTTAGAGTTGTGCCTCTTCCAGGTGCTTGTGCGGTCATTACGGCGTTAAGTGCCTCTGGCTTGCCATCGGATCGCTTTAGCTTCGAAGGTTTTTTACCACCGAAAAGCAAAGGTCGTAAGGATAAATTCCTAGAGATTGCTTCGGTAGAGCGTACGTGTATTTTTTACGAGTCACCGCACCGTATTTTAGACTCTCTACAAGACATGTTAGACGTTCTTGGCCCAGATAGAGAAGTTGTGTTGGCAAGAGAGCTAACAAAAACCTTTGAAACCATTCAAGGCATGCCGTTAGGTGAGCTGATTGAATGGGTGAAAAGTGACGATAACCAACAGCGTGGTGAAATGGTATTGTTGGTACATGGCCATCGTGAAACAACAGACGACTCACTACCTGAAGATGCTTTACGCACGTTAGGGATTTTGACCAAAGAGCTGCCTTTGAAAAAAGCAGCTGCTTTGGTGGCAGAAATACATAACTTGAAGAAGAATGCGCTATATAAATGGGGCTTAGAAAACTTAGACTAAGTGCCGCTAGCGAGATAAATGGTCAATGAGGGCTGATGTGTAGGCATCGGCCTTTTTATTATCTATTTTTGGCGCTTTGACTAAAAAGTCATCACTTGGTGCATTCATTTCATCATATCTGTGATCTAACTAGACTCTGAAGTGAGAACTCTATACAATCCGCCCTCGGAGCTGACTGGGTAGTCGCTGCTTTGTTGATGTCCTTCGGGAGACTGACGTCGAAGTCCCTTTGGGAGACTGACGTTGACGTCCTTCGGGAGACTGACAAAGGGGAGGAAAGTCCGGGCTTCATAGAGCAAGGTGCCAGGTAACGCCTGGGGGGCGCAAGCCTACGACAAGTGCAGCAGAGAGAAGACCGCCGATGGCCCGTAAGGGTACAGGTAAGGGTGAAAGGGTGCGGTAAGAGCGCACCGGACGACTAGCAATAGTTCGTAGCAGGGTAAACTCCACCTGAAGCAAGACCAAATAGGCCTCCACATTGCGTTGCTCGCGTAAGGAGGCGGGTAGGTTGCTCGAGCCAGTGAGTGATTGCTGGCCTAGACGAATGGCTACCGCCGCGCAAGCGGAACAGAACCCGGCTTATGTGTCGGCTCCACCTATTCGAGACCCATCATTACTTTTAGTAGTGATGGGTTTTTTGCATTTAATTGACGCAAACTATGTCATTACCAATAAACTTGGCGTAAATCACGTCTAACTTTAGACTTGTGGTGGCGATGATGTAGGAAATCAGTACACTAAAGAATCGCTTCAAGATCATTCAACGAGAAAGCTATGACCGAAACCTTCCAACATATTTCCGTGTTATTAAATGAATCCATTGATGGCTTAGCTATCAAACCAGACGGCGTCTATATTGATGGAACATTTGGCCGTGGCGGTCACAGCCGGACAATTCTATCTAAACTCGGTGAAAATGGCCGACTGTACAGTATCGACCGTGACCCTCAAGCGATCGCTGAGGCAGGAAAAATCAATGACCCTCGCTTCACCATTATTCATGGTCCATTTTCTGGTATTGCTGAGTATGCTGAAGAGTATGGGCTAGTTGGAAAAGTGGATGGTGTTCTGCTGGATTTAGGCGTTTCTTCTCCTCAGTTAGACGACGCAGAGCGTGGCTTTAGCTTTATGAAAGACGGTCCGCTAGATATGCGTATGGACCCGACATCAGGTGTTCCAGTATCTCAATGGTTGATGGAAGCAGACCTCGATGATATCACTTGGGTCATTCGCGAGTTTGGGGAAGATAAACATGCGCGCCGTATTGCAAAAGCGATTGTTGCCTACCGTGAAGATGAAGAAAATGAGCCAATGGTTCGCACAGGTCAGCTGGCAAAATTGATTTCAGATGCCGCACCGAAAAGTTTTAAAGAGAAAAAACACCCTGCGACTCGTGCTTTCCAGGCTTTTCGTATTTACATCAACAGTGAGTTAGAAGAAATTGATACGGCACTTAAAGGCGCGGCGAGCATTCTGGCTCCTGAAGGCCGTTTATCTGTGATTAGCTTCCACTCTCTGGAAGATCGTATGGTCAAACGTTTTATCCGTAAAGAGAGCAAAGGGCCTGAAGTGCCACACGGTATTCCAATGACGGAAGAGCAAATTCGTGCTCTTGGTAGTGCGAATATGAAAGCGGTGAGCAAAGCGATTAAGCCAAGCAAACAAGAAATTGAAATGAACCCTCGTTCGCGCAGCTCTGTGTTAAGAATTGCAGAAAAGCTTTAATTATTATGACGAAATCCACTCCTAATCTTGCTAAGTTGATTGCAACGGATCTCCTCACCGTTGGTCGCTGGCCATTACTGTTGTTGCTATTGATCGTGGCATCGGCAATGGGAGTGGTATTTGCTACCCACCATGCGCGTCAAGCGATCACTGAGAAAGATCACACGTTGGTTGAACGAGAACGGTTAGATAGCGAATGGCGTAACTTAATGTTGGAAGAAACTGCCCTCGCGGAACACAGTCGTGTTCAAGACCTTGCCAAAAAAGAACTTGAAATGAAACGACCTGATGGCGATAAAGAAGTGGTTGTCACGCTCAAATGATTAGAAAAAAATCCAACACGAAACAAGCCAATAAGCGTAAACCTGTAGCAAAAGAGAAAGCGGCTACGGGGGATAAGAAAACCGATAACAAAGCAGTGAAAGTGGCGGTCGAAGAATCTTTCTTGATTCGTTGGCGCTTCCACCTATTACTGTTTTTTGTTTTTTGTGCATTTGCCCTTTTGGTGGCACGCGTAGCCTACATCCAAATCATTGAGCCAGATAACCTGATTAAACAAGGTGACCTACGTTCGGTTCGTGTTAAATCCATTCCTTCTGCTCGCGGTATTATTTCGGATCGAAATGGTGAGCCGCTTGCTGTCAGTGTGCCGGTTGAGGCGGTTTGGGCAGATCCTGCCACTATATTTAAAGAAAACGCGCTAAGCCAGACCAAAAGTTGGCATGCATTAGCGGATGTTCTTGGTATTGACCGACAAGGGTTAATAGACAAAATTAAGCGCAATGAAAAACGTCGCTTTATCTACTTGCAGCGCCAGGTCAGTCCGGCCATGGCGAACTATATTCGTGAGCTAAAGCTGCCAGGTGTTGGCCTTAAGTCGGAATCTCGTCGTTATTATCCTGCAGGTGAGGTTAGTGCTCACTTAGTCGGTGTAACAGGCATTGACGGGCATGGCCTAGAAGGTGTGGAGCGTAGCTACGATGAGTGGCTCACTGGCGCGGCGGGTAAGAAAACTATTCGTAAAGATCGCTATGGTCGTGTTGTGGAAAACATTGCTTGGCAAGACAAGCAAGAAGGTAAATCACTTCAGTTAACCATCGATCAGCGCCTACAGGCGATTGCGTATCGTGCGATTAAGCAAGCCGTTGCGGACCACCGCGCCACTTCAGGTTCCGTTGTCATGTTGGATGTAAAAACGGGCGCCGTATTGGCCATGGTTAATGCTCCTTCTTACAACCCTAACAATCGTAGCGATTGGCAAAGCTATCAAATGCGTAACCGAGTGATCACGGACTCAATGGAGCCCGGTTCGACCATTAAGCCTTTCGTTATTTTAGCCGCCTTAGAAAATGGGATAGCCGATAAAGATACCATCGTAGATACCGGTAATGGTGTCCTACGTTTAGGTGGTAGTCGAGTCAGAGATGTCTCTCGCGTAGGTAAAGCGAGCTTGACCACGATCCTTAAAAAGTCGAGTAATATCGGTGTGACGAAGCTAGCAATGCAAATGCCGGTAGAGGCGCTTCTTGGGCTGTACAGTTCAGTGGGTTTTGGTGAGCTTTCTGGCCTAAACCTAGTTGGGGAAGTGACGGGTATTTTTCCTACACGAACTCGTTGGTCGCCAATTGAGCGCGCCACGATTGCGTTTGGTTATGGTCTATCAATTACACCAATCCAGCTAGCCCATGCTTATGCGACGCTTGGAAACCTTGGCAAATACGAGCCTATTCATATTATCGAAAGCAATGATCATGACATGTCACGCCAAGTGGTGAGTGCGAAGTATGCGCGTCAAGTATTAGACATGTTGGAAACCGTAACTCAAAAAGGGGGCTCGGCTCGCAGAGCGGCAGTTCCTGGTTATCGAGTAGGAGCGAAAACGGGTACATCACGTAAAGCTTCTGCCGGTGGGTACAGCGACGAGTACATCACCTACACGGCTGGGCTTGCTCCGGTTAGCGATCCGCGAATTGCTTTAGTAGTGATCGTAAACGAGCCTCAAGGCGATGACTACTATGGTGGTTCGGTAGCGTCTCCTGTCTTCTCTGAAATCATGAAAGGCGCGCTACAAATACTCAATGTTGCACCTGACGAAAACAAATTCCAACAGTAAGCCCTGTGGTTTACTGAGCAAACAAAATTAAGAAAACCTGAGCCAAAGCTCGGAGAACAAATATGACTAAAGCCATCAGTATGGACGTGCTGCTTTCCCCTTGGGTGGATTGCCCTAGCTTATCGTCCGTTCTTGTTTCTGAATTGGAGCTCGACAGCCGAAGAGTTCAACCTGGAACCACGTTTGTAGCAGTGATTGGCCATGTTGTGGATGGGCGTAAATTCATTGCCTCTGCAATTGAGCAAGGTGCAAATGCAGCCCTGGCGCAAGCCTGCGATGTCAAAACACATGGTACGGTGGAAATCATTGATGATGTTCCCGTCATTTACATTGATAGGTTGGACCAACGTTTATCCGCAATTGCTGGAAAGCTTTATGCTTACCCTGATATGGATTTGATTGGTGTCACCGGCACCAACGGCAAAACCACCATTACCCAGTTAATAGCGCAATGGCTAGAACTGCTTGACCATAAAGCGGCGGTAATGGGAACAACAGGAAATGGCTTCCTCAATAACTTGCAACAAGCTGCGAATACAACGGGGAATGCCGTTGAAATTCAGAAAACGCTTTCCTCTCTCGCAAATCAACAAGCCACATACACCGCGCTAGAAGTATCTTCCCATGGCCTGACGCAAGGTCGTGTCAAAGCATTATCATTTGCGGCGGGCGTGTTTACTAACTTAAGTCGTGACCATCTTGATTACCATGGCACGATGGAAGAGTATGCCAATGCAAAGCTTGGGTTGTTCACGCAACACCAATGTGAACGTGCCATTATCAATGTTGATGATGAAGTAGGTCATCAATGGGCGTCGCAGTTAAGTAATGCGGTCGCTGTTTCGCTCAAACCGAACACTGAATTTGAAAGCGCAATTTGGGCGACGGAAGTCAGTTACGCGGAGTCAGGGATTACTATTAAGTTCCATGGTAAGTTTGGCTCAGGTGAATTGCGCGCGCCATTGATTGGTGAGTTTAATGCAACCAACTTAATGCTCGCTTTTGCGACCTTATTAAGCTTAGGTAAAGAGAAACAAGCGTTACTCGAAACCGCAGGTCAACTGCAACCTGTACTCGGCCGAATGGAGTTATTCCAAACTGAGGATCGTGCCAAAGTCGTGGTCGATTATGCCCATACTCCTGATGCTTTAGAAAAAGCGCTGCAAGCTTTACGAGTTCATTGTGAAGGCCAGCTGTGGGCTATTTTTGGCTGCGGTGGTGATCGCGATGCAGGTAAGCGCCCGATGATGGCGGAAATTGCAGAGCGACTAGGTGATAGAGTGGTGTTGACTGACGATAACCCACGCAGCGAAGATCCGGTTCAGATTGTGAAAGATATGTTAGCTGGGCTGTCAAAACCTGCTGAAGCGATTGTTCAGCATGACCGCTTCAAAGCGCTGTCTTATGCCATTGAAAGTGCTTCGCCAAACGACATTATCTTGTTAGCTGGAAAGGGCCATGAAGATTATCAGATTCGTAATGGCGAAACGATTCATTACTCCGACCGCGAGTCCGCAATGCAACTTTTAGGATTGACCTCATGATCAAAGTAACGTTATCTCAAATTGCAGACATCACTCGTGGTGAGCGATTCGGCGACGAGCTACTTATCGACGCGGTTTCTACTGATACACGAACGATTGAGCGTGGGGCTTTATTCGTCGCGTTAGTTGGGGAGCGCTTTGATGCGCACAACTTTTGCCAACAAGCGGTAGATGCAGGTGCCGGTGCTTTACTCGTAGAAAAACGCTTAGATGTGAATGTGCCGCAAATTGTGGTGTCGGATACCAAACTTGCATTGGGTGAGTTTGCTTCTTGGGTGCATCAAGCATGCAAAACACCTACCGTTGCCATCACCGGAAGTTGCGGTAAAACGACCGTAAAAGAAATGGTTGCGAGTATCCTGCAATTGAAAGGCAAAGTGTTATTCACGGCGGGTAACTTCAATAATGATATTGGTGTTCCGTTGACATTATTGCGCTCACAGCAGGATGATGATTATGCCGTGATTGAGCTTGGTGCTAATCATATAGGTGAAATTGCTTACACGACTCAGTTAGTAAAACCAGATATCGCGTTAGTGAACAATGTAGCCGCCGCTCACCTTGAAGGCTTTGGTTCTATCGATGGCGTGAAACAAGCCAAAGGTGAAATCTACCAAGGCCTTTCAGCTGGTGGTATTGCGATTGTTAACCTAGACAGCAATGGTGAAGCCAAGTGGGATGAAGTGTTAGCAGATAAGAAAGTCATTACTTTTTCACAAAGTAATACTGATGCAGACTTCTTCGCTTCTAACATCGTATTGAACGCCGCAGGTGAAGCAAGCTTTGACTTACATATCGCAGCAAGCTCACAAGAAATTGAACTGTCTCTGGGTATTATAGGTCAACACAACGTTGCGAATGCGATCGCTGCTTCTATTATTGCGTTACAAATGGGCGCCACATCAGAAGAGGTTCGTGCTGGCCTTAAACATTTGAACAAAGTGAAAGGTCGCGTCGAGGTTGAAGCGCTGAGCGAAAAGATAAAATTGATTGACGACAGCTACAACGCGAGCGTGCCAGCCATGAAAGCGGCAGTTGATTTATTGGCCGCTTTCCCAGGTCAACGTTGGCTGATTTTAGGTAATATGGCGGAATTGGGCGAGGAAAGTCTTGCACTTCATCGTCAAGTCGGGGAACATGCTGCCCCACAAAAATTTGAACATGTTCTCACATATGGTGCAGACGCCAAGGTGATCAGTGATCTTTGCCAAGGCATTCATTTTGAGACGCACCAAGAGATGATTGAATACATCAAGCAGCATCTAGACCAAGCCGTTCCTGAAAGCCATACGATGTTGGTGAAAGGAGCGAACGGTGCACGTATGTTTGAAGTCGCTGCTGCTTTGAAGGAGTATTATTAATGATTATTTGGCTTGCCGAGCTGCTACAGCCATACCTGTCTTTTTTCCGATTGTTTGAATACTTGTCTTTTCGAGCAATCCTAAGCGTATTAACCGCTCTAGGTCTGTCATTATGGATGGGACCAATCATGATCAAGCGTTTGCAAATGCTGCAAATTGGTCAGGTAGTGCGTAACGAAGGTCCTGAATCTCACTTTAGTAAGCGTGGTACCCCAACAATGGGCGGTATCATGATCTTAGCGGCCATCTCAATCACGATTTTGCTATGGACAGACTTATCCAACCCTTACGTATGGGCGGTACTGACAGTCTTACTTGGCTACGGTGCGGTCGGATTTGTTGATGATTATCGTAAAGTGGTGCGAAAAAATACCGATGGCTTGATCGCGCGTTGGAAGTACTTCTGGCAGTCGTTGATCGCGTTTGTCGTCGCTTTCGCATTGTATGCTTACGGTAAAGACACAGCAGCAACTCAGCTAGTGGTGCCATTCTTTAAAGACATCATGCCGCAGCTTGGTTTGATGTATATCATTCTGACTTACTTTGTCATTGTAGGTACAAGTAACGCGGTCAACCTGACTGATGGTCTAGACGGTTTGGCAATCATGCCAACGGTTCTTGTTGCAGCAGGCTTCGCGGTTATTGCATGGGCGACCGGTAACGTTAACTTCTCTGAATACCTTCATATACCATACTTACCACATGCTTCTGAGTTAGTTGTCGTATGTACAGCAATCGTAGGTGCAGGCCTTGGTTTCTTGTGGTTTAACACGTACCCAGCACAAGTGTTCATGGGCGATGTGGGCTCACTAGCGCTTGGCGGTGCATTGGGCACCATTGCTGTTCTAGTTCGTCAAGAGTTGGTGTTGGTGATCATGGGTGGCGTATTTGTAATGGAAACGCTATCAGTCATCCTGCAGGTAGGTTCTTACAAATTACGTGGTCAGCGCATTTTCCGTATGGCACCAATTCACCACCACTACGAATTGAAAGGTTGGCCAGAACCTCGCGTAATCGTGCGCTTCTGGATTATTTCTATGGTTCTTGTTCTGATTGGTCTTGCGACATTGAAAGTGCGTTAATCGCGCTTTCCAAGAACAAGATTTACAGTGTGATCAAATATGGAACGTTGGCAAAACATACATAGTGTTGTCGTCGTAGGGCTCGGTATTACCGGGCTCTCTGTCGTTAAACACCTAAGAAAAAATCAGCCACAACTTGTGGTCAAAGTCATTGATACTCGTGTAAACCCTCCCGGTGCAGAGCGCTTGCCGGAAAGTGTTCAACTGCATAGTGGTGGTTGGAATACAGACTGGCTTTCTGACGCGGATCTTATCGTGACCAACCCTGGTATTGCGCTAGCGACACCAGAGATCCAAGCCGTATTAGCAAAAGGTACGGCAGTAGTAGGTGATATCGAGTTATTCGCTTGGGCGGTGCAGAAACCGGTGATTGCGATTACGGGCTCAAACGGTAAGAGCACAGTAACCGACCTCACAGGTGTGATGGCTAAGGCTGCAGGTTTGGATGTTGGCGTTGGTGGTAACATCGGTGTGCCTGCACTGGATTTGTTAGAACAAGACGCAGACCTATATGTACTCGAACTCTCGAGCTTCCAGTTAGAAACGACGTCAAGCTTAAAGCTCAAAGCCGCTGCGTTTCTGAATCTTTCTGAAGATCATATGGATCGTTATCAAGGCATGTCTGACTATCGACAAGCTAAGTTGCGTATTTTTAACCATGCTGCTCTTGCAGTCGTGAACCGTGATGATCAAGAAACCTTCCCAGACGCAGAGATGCCATTGGTGACATTTGGCAGCGACAATCAGGACTTTGGTCTCGAGGTGGATGGCAACCGTACTTGGCTGCTCGATCACGGTCAACGAGTTGTCGCAAGTGATGAGCTTAAGTTGGTTGGTAAGCACAACTTATCTAACGCTCTGGTTGCTTTAGCGCTATTAAAAGCGGCGGACGTAAACTATCACAAAGCATTGAATGCACTTAAAAATTACACGGGACTGACACACCGATGCCAGGTGGTTGCGGATAATCAAGGCGTCAAATGGGTGAATGACTCTAAAGCAACTAATATTGCCAGCACTATGGCTGCGCTATCTGGTTTGGAATCGACAGGCAAGCTCTACTTACTCGTTGGTGGTGTTGGCAAAGGTGCTGACTTCTCGCCATTAAAACCGATCTTCGCGACGCTTAACTTGCAACTGTGTTGCTTTGGCGCTGATGGCGATGAATTTATGCCACTGCATGAATCTGCAATACGTTTCGACACTATGGAAGATGTGATTCAACAAGTATCTTCGCAGTTAAAACCAGGTGATATGGTGATGCTGTCTCCTGCATGTGCTAGCTTTGATCAATTCGACAACTTTATGGCAAGAGGTGATGCTTTCGCTGCTCTTGCTCAGAAATATGCATAATTAAAGGTTACACACTTCGTGGGTTTAGGTAACGTTAAACGCAGTATTGGCAATTGGCTCAAGCATCCAGCCCCAGAGGCGATGTTTGATCGTCAGTTAGTGTGGATTGCACTGGGTTTGATGTTGACTGGTTTGGTCATGGTAACCTCTGCATCATTTCCAATCAGCTCTCGATTAACGGAACAGCCGTTCCACTTTATGTTTCGTCATGCGACGTTTCTCGTGCTGGCGTTAGGGACCTCCGCTGTTATTTTGCAAGTGCCTTTGCAAGAGTGGTTTAAGAAGAGCCATTACTTACTTTGGGCTTCTTTCGCACTGTTGATCATCGTGCTCTTGGCGGGTAAGTCGGTTAATGGTGCGTCTCGTTGGATTCCCCTCGGGCTGTTTAACCTTCAGCCAGCGGAGGTCGCGAAGCTATCGCTGTTTATCTTCATGTCTGGTTACTTAGTTCGAAAGCAAGACGAAGTACGACAAACGTTCTTTGGTGGCTTTATGAAGCCAATCATGGTGTTTGCCTTCTTCGCAGTATTACTACTTGGTCAGCCAGACTTGGGGACGGTGGTCGTGATGCTGGTCACGCTGTTTGGCATGCTTTTTATCGCAGGTGCAAAACTAACCCAGTTTCTCGCCTTGATGGTGGCAGGTATCGGCGCTGTGGTAGGTTTGATTCTCGTCGAGCCATACCGTATGCGACGAGTAACCTCCTTCCTTGACCCGTGGGAAGACCCATTTGGCAGTGGCTATCAGTTGACTCAGTCTTTGATGGCGTTTGGTCGTGGTGAATGGTTCGGTCAAGGTCTCGGTAATTCAATTCAAAAACTGGAATATCTACCGGAAGCGCATACCGACTTTGTGTTTGCCGTACTTGCTGAAGAGCTTGGTTTCGTAGGCGTAGTGCTGGTCTTAATGCTGATTTTTAGCTTGGTGCTAAAAGCGGTTTACATCGGCAAGCGTGCATTTGAAGAAGGCGAAATGTTCGGAGGTTATCTGGCTTTCGGAATTGGTATTTGGTTTGCGTTTCAAACCTTGGTTAATGTTGGAGCTGCCGCCGGTATTGTTCCAACAAAAGGTTTAACACTTCCACTCATCAGTTATGGTGGTTCTAGTCTAATAATTATGTCCGTCGCAGTGTCCATATTACTGCGTATCGATTACGAATGCCGCTTGAAACGCGAGCAACAACAATCAGAACAACAAACTAATGAAACAAAATAAACGTTTGATGGTGATGGCTGGTGGTACTGGCGGTCACGTATTCCCAGGTTTGGCGGTAGCAAAACAGCTTCAAGAGCAAGGTTGGGAGATCCGTTGGTTAGGTACGGCGGATCGAATGGAAGCGGATTTGGTGCCAAAACATGGCATTGAAATCGACTTTATCAAAGTGAAAGGGTTACGAGGTCAAGGCGTTAAACGTCTTCTTGCAGCACCATTTCAAATTATCAATGCCATTATGCAGGCTCGTGCTCACATGAAACGCTGGCAGCCAGACGCAGTGCTTGGTATGGGCGGTTATGTTAGCGGCCCGGGCGGTATTGCCGCTTGGATGAGTGGTATTCCTGTTGTTCTGCATGAACAAAATGCAGTAGCAGGTTTAACGAACCAATGGTTATCGAAAATCGCTAAGAAGGTTTTTCAGGCTTTCCCAGGCGCTTTTCCAAATGCCGAAGTGGTTGGGAACCCAGTTCGTGAGGACGTGACTCAATTAGCAGCGCCAATTGAGCGCATGCAAGAGCGCCAAGGTCCAATTCGCATTTTGGTTATGGGTGGCAGCCAAGGCGCACGTATTCTTAACCAAACTCTGCCAGACGTGATGTCGAAATTGGGCGAAGATTACTGTATTCGTCATCAAGCGGGCAAAGGTGCCGCCGAAGAAGTGAATGCAGCATACCAAGCTAATGGTGTGGTAAATGCAGAAGTAATGGAATTCATTGATGACGTTGCAGAAGCTTACGCATGGGCTGACCTTTTAGTTTGTCGCTCTGGAGCGTTAACCGTTTCTGAAGTCTCGGCGGCAGGTGTAGGCGCTATTTTTGTTCCATTCATGCACAAAGACCGCCAGCAAGCACTTAATGCAGACCACTTGGTGGATTGCGGCGCGGCGAAAATGATTGAACAACCAGATTTAACCGTTGAGTCTCTGACTCAGCAGATCCAACAATTGGATCGCCAAGCTTTACTTACAATGGCTGAGCAAGCGCGTGGCGCTGCAAAATTGAATGCTGACCGAGTTGTCGCACAAGCCATTGTCGCTTTGACCGAAAAGCGTTAACCGAATTATTGAGAATAGAATTGATGACAATCCAACATACACAAGACTTAGCTCAGATTCGCGCAATGGTGCCAGAGATGCGCCGCGTGAAATCCATCCACTTCATCGGTATTGGTGGTGCGGGCATGAGCGGCATTGCAGAAGTGCTGTTGAACGAAGGCTACCAAATCACAGGTTCTGATCTATCAGAGAACGCTGTGACAGAGCGTTTGGTATCAAAAGGTGCGACGGTATTTATTGGTCATCAAGCCAGTAATGTAGAAAAAGCCAGTGTGGTTGTTGTGTCAACGGCGATCAACGAAGAAAACCCAGAAGTGATGGCGGCACGTGAATTACGCATCCCTATTGTACGCCGCGCAGAGATGTTGGCTGAATTGATGCGATTCCGTCACGGTATTGCCGTTGCGGGTACACACGGTAAAACCACGACGACCGCTCTTGTTACTCAAATCTATTCTGAAGCCGGTCTTGATCCAACGTTTGTGAATGGCGGTTTGGTGAAAAGCGCAGGTACAAATGCGCGTCTAGGCTCGAGTCGTATTCTAATTGCAGAGGCAGATGAAAGTGACGCGTCATTCCTGCATTTGCAACCAATGGTGAGCATTGTTACCAATATCGAAGCCGATCATATGGATACCTATGGTGGTGACTTTGAAACCTTAAAGCAAACCTTCATCGATTTCCTTCATAATCTACCGTTTTACGGCCAAGCAATTGTTTGCATTGATGATCCTGTGGTTCGAGAGTTAATCCCACGTATTAGTCGTCAAGTGATAACTTACGGTTTTTCTGAAGATGCCGACGTACGTATTGAAGATTATCGTCAAGAGGGGCAGCAAGGCAAATTTACGGTAGTACGTAAAGGGCGAGCTAACTTAGATATCACGCTGAATATTCCAGGTCGTCACAATGCATTGAATGCGTCTGCTGCGATTGCGGTTGCTACTGAAGATGACATTGAAGACGATGCGATCCTAAAGGCAATGGCTGGTACGCAAGGTACGGGAAGACGTTTTGATCACCTTGGCGAGTTTGATACTGGCAACGGCCATGCAATGCTTGTTGATGATTACGGCCATCATCCAACAGAAGTGGATGTAACCATTAATGCAGCACGCAGTGGTTGGCAAGACAAGCGTTTGGTGATGATTTTCCAACCGCACCGTTATAGCCGTACTCGTGATTTATACGATGATTTCGCGAATGTGCTTGAACAGGTGGATGTATTGATCATGCTGGATGTTTACGCAGCGGGTGAAAAGCCGATTGCAGGTGCTGATGGGCGCGCTTTATGTCGCACAATTCGCAGCCGAGGCAAGGTAGACCCGATTTTTGTTCCAGAAATCGAGCAATTACCTTCAGTTTTAGCTAACGTTATACAAGACGGCGACCTAATCTTAACGCAAGGTGCGGGTGATATTGGTAAAGTGGCGAAACAGCTGGCAGGTCTTAAATTGAATATAAACAAGATGCTTGGCTGACACATATTGTTGATGCGAAGGACAGATAAAGACTCAGATCTCGATTTTGCGTCAATATCATTGTGATTTATTGCTATCAGTGTTTGATAGTTTACAAGAGCTCAGTATAATCCCAAGGTTAAAGTCAAGACTTTTACCTCTGCGTAATTATATGGGTAAAAAGTACACGACAAAAGTCAGGAAACGAAGACGTTGTTGAATATTGCACTGAATGACGAGCGACCAAATACGGGTAACAACCCTGGTCGCCAAGAAAAAATCTTGGGTGCGTTATTTTTCGTTGTGGTTGTGACTTTAATTAGTTCTGTTTTGTACGCGGCGATCAGTTGGATGTGGGATGACCAAAGGTTACCTCTCTCCAAAATAGTACTTCAGGGGAAACTGGAGTATGTCCAAGCTGACGATGTGCAGGCTGCATTTAGTCGAATCGATCACATCGGTACATTTATGTCCCAGGATATTGATGTATTACAGCAAAGTGTCGAAGCTCTGCCATGGGTAGCGCATGCCGCAATCCGAAAGCAGTGGCCGGATACAGTAAAAGTTTTTTTGACGGAGCATCAACCAGAAGCCATTTGGAATGGCAACGAACTGTTAGATAAAAACGGGTTCGTTTTTGATGGAGATGTTGCTCTGTTGCAAGAAGAAAAAGTGAAGCTGTACGGACCCAAAGATAGCGGACCGGAAGTCTTACAGACTTACCGTGATTTGAGTCCTAAGTTTCAGCAATTGGGTTTAGCGATATCGTCTCTGGTATTAAACGAGCGACGAGCTTGGCAAATCATCCTTGATAACGGTATTCGATTAGAGCTCGGTAAAGAGTCTCTTCTTGAGCGTATAGAGCGCTTTTTTAAGCTCTATAACAAGCTTGGCAGTGACACGCAAAGAATCAGTTATATCGATCTTAGGTACGATACAGGAGCCGCAGTTGGTTGGTTTCCTGAACAAGAGTTAGAAGAGAGTACAGATGACTAAGGCCGCTGATGACAACATTATTGTTGGTCTTGATATAGGCACTGCAACCGTATCGGCTCTAGTGGGTGAGGTTTTACCAGACGGTCAAATTAATATTATTGGCGCAGGTAGTAGCCCCTCACGCGGCATGGATAAAGGTGGCGTGAATGATTTGGAGTCGGTTGTAAAATCAGTACAACGTGCAATTGATCAAGCTGAATTAATGGCAGAGTGCCAGATCAGCCGAGTCTTCATTTCGTTGTCTGGTAAGCATATCGCAAGCCGAATTGAAAAAGGTATGGGCACGATTTCTGATGAAGAGGTGTCTCAAGAAGACATGGATCGCGCTATCCATACCGCAAAATCGATTAAAATCGGTGATGAACAGCGAATTCTTCATGTGATCCCGCAAGAGTTCACCATTGATTACCAAGAAGGAATCAAAAATCCGCTTGGTTTATCTGGGGTAAGAATGGAAGTGAGTGTCCACCTTATCTCATGCCATAATGACATGGCACGCAACATTATTAAGGCGGTAGAACGCTGCGGCCTTAAAGTAGAACAACTCGTATTTTCTGGGCTTGCTGCTAGTAATGCAGTAATCACCGAGGATGAAAGAGAGCTTGGAGTTTGTGTGGTTGATATTGGCGCCGGCACGATGGATGTGGCCATCTGGACTGGCGGTGCGTTACGTCACACAGAAGTATTTTCGTACGCAGGAAATGCTGTAACCAGTGATATTGCTTTTGCTTTTGGCACGCCAGTGAGCGATGCTGAAGAAATAAAAGTCAAATATGGCTGTGCTTTGAGTGAACTGGTCAGTAAGGATGACACGGTTAATGTACCAAGCGTAGGTGGACGACCATCACGTAGCCTGCAACGTCAAACGTTGTCAGAAGTGATTGAGCCACGCTACTCTGAGCTTATGGGACTGGTTAACCAAACTATCGACTCTGTACAAGCAAAATTGCGCGAAGAGGGTATCAAGCACCATCTGGCTGCGGGAGTTGTACTCACCGGCGGTGCTGCGCAAATGGACGGAGTGGTAGAATGTGCGGAACGCGTATTCCGCAATCAAGTAAGGGTCGGCAAACCGCTCGAAGTCAGCGGATTAACTGACTATGTAAAAGAGCCGTACCATTCTACGGCAGTTGGATTACTTCATTACGCAAGAGACATGCAGTCTAGCGACGATAGCGATTATAATGAACCTAAACGCTCATCTGTAACTGGCTTTTTCGATAAATTGCGTAACTGGATACAAAAAGAGTTTTAACCTGAGTTGCAGGATAAACGGAGACAACACATGTTTGAACCGATGATGGAAATGTCTGACGATGCAGTAATCAAGGTCGTTGGGGTTGGTGGCGGCGGTGGTAACGCCGTTGAACACATGGTGCGTGAATCCATCGAAGGTGTGGAATTCATCAGCGTCAACACTGATGCGCAAGCACTTCGTAAGACAAGCGTTGGCAATGTAATTCAGATCGGTGGTGATATCACTAAAGGTCTGGGTGCAGGTGCTAATCCACAGGTTGGCCGTGACGCAGCTCTCGAAGACAGAGATCGAATTAAAGATTCCCTGACTGGCGCCGATATGGTGTTTATCGCAGCTGGTATGGGTGGCGGTACCGGTACTGGTGCAGCGCCTGTTATTGCTGAAGTGGCTAAAGAGCTTGGCATTCTAACAGTAGCGGTAGTAACTAAACCGTTTAGTTTTGAAGGTAAAAAGCGTTTGGCATTTGCTGAGCAAGGTATCGATGAGCTCTCTAAGCATGTTGACTCTTTGATCACGATTCCAAACGAAAAGCTACTTAAAGTACTTGGTCGTGGTGTAACACTACTAGAAGCTTTTGCAAGCGCTAACGATGTTCTTAAGAATGCCGTTCAAGGTATTGCTGAGCTAATTACTCGCCCTGGCATGATCAACGTCGACTTTGCGGACGTAAGAACTGTAATGTCTGAAATGGGTCACGCAATGATGGGTAGCGGCATCGCCAAAGGTGAAGACCGTGCTGAAGAAGCGGCTGAAATGGCAATTTCTAGCCCACTTCTGGAAGACATCGATCTAGCGGGCGCTCGTGGTGTTCTTGTCAATATTACTGCTGGTCTGGATATGCGTCTTGACGAGTTTGAGACGGTTGGTAATACAGTGAAGGCATTCGCTTCTGACAATGCGACTGTTGTTATCGGTACTTCTCTAGACCCTGATATGACTGACGAAATCCGCGTAACAGTTGTAGCGACAGGTATTGGTAATGAGAAAAAGCCAGATATCACGCTAGTTGCGGGTGGTAAAGCTAAAGTGGCACCGACGCCGCAAGCTCAACCACAGCAACAAGCAGCGGCAACGCAAGCTGAAGAAAAACCGGCACAGACTTTGCAGAATAATCAAGTGCAAGAGAAGCCACAGGTAACTCCTCAGCCGACAAACACTGCTCCTTCTTCTCCAGCTTCGTCGAGCCAAAGTTCTGCGGCTCCAAAGCAAGAAAAGGAAAGTGGTTATTTAGACATACCGGCATTTTTGCGTCGTCAGGCTGATTAATCTTTAACCCATAAATTTGACATGGCTCAAAATTATGGTAGCATTCACGGTCGACGTTACAGACGGCCGTGTTTTGTAGCAAATTTTTGAGAGGCAAGCAGATGATCAGACAACGTACTCTGAAAGAAATAGTGAAAACAACTGGTGTGGGTCTCCACTCTGGTCGTAAAGTCACACTTACTCTGCGCCCGGCTGCTGCAAATACAGGTATCATTTACCGTCGTACAGATGTAAATCCACCTGTAGATTTTCCAGCTGATCCAGCTTCGGTTCGTGACACCATGCTTTGTACTGCATTGGTAAACGATGAAGGTGTGCGTATTTCAACTGTTGAGCACTTGAATGCGGCACTTGCTGGTATGGGCATCGATAACATTATTGTCGAAGTAGACGCACCTGAAATTCCGATCATGGATGGTAGTGCAAGCCCATTTGTATACTTGCTACAACAAGCAGGTATCGAAACGCAAAATGCGCCAAAACGCTTCATCCGTATCAAAAAGCCAGTTCGTTTTGAAGATGGTGATAAATGGGCAGAATTTGTACCATTTAACGGCTTCCGTATGGACTTCGAAATTGAGTTTAATCACCCAGCGATTGAATCAGACGAGCAACGTTTGCTGTTTGATTTCTCGTCAAAAGGCTTTGTTCGTGAGATTTCTCGAGCACGTACGTTTGGCTTTATGCGTGATATCGAATATCTACAATCTCAAAACCTAGTTTTGGGTGGTAGTTTTGACAATGCTATCGTTTTGGATGATTACCGTATTCTTAATGAAGAAGGTCTACGCTTTGAAAATGAGTTTGTGACTCACAAAGTGTTGGATGCGATTGGTGACCTTTACATGTGTGGCCACCCAATCATTGGTGAATTCCGTGCCTTTAAATCTGGCCACGGTTTAAATAACCAACTGTTACGTGCTGTTCTTGCAGATCAGGAAGCGTGGGAGTGGACTACATTCGAAGAAGAAGTCGGCTCACCAGTAGCATTCGCAGAACCAAATATGGTGCTTGCGTAAATACTTGGCATTAGAATTAATAAAAAAACCAGGCTTATGCCTGGTTTTTTGCTATTTGGCTTTAATCCTGGATTTATCAATAACATTCAAGCTTTCAGCATATTGAAATAACGTTCACTTACGATCTTCCTTTTCTGCCATATCGGCTAATCGTTTTAAACGCTCTTGAATTTTCGGTGGCGCCATGTCGGCAATCGTCATTAATGACTTTGCTGCAGATTCGGTTAGTGGTGGACGCTTAGGTCTGTCGCCTTGTTGAAAGCGGTTTCGATATAGTGAAGGATTGATCCTCACTTCAACGCTCATCAGCTTGGCAAAGCCTTGAGTACGAAGTTTATTTAGGATCATGAGGCGATCGTAATCGATCTTCATTTTGATCGCGGCACTAGAGACATCGATCAATAGATGGCCGTTACGAACATTCGCTACTCGGCAATGATCGGCCGTCCCCGTGGGTAAGACCTCTTGCAAAGCTTGGTTAAGCTGTAAGATTTCTCCAGCATGTTCTTGAATCTGCTTGAACTGTGACTCAGCAATAACATCTTCAGTCGAGGTTGGACGGTGATCACGCATAGGTAAAATCTAATTTTGTTGAGATATAGCTATTCTAGAGCAGCTTTCTATCAAGGTATAGTTTACATTAACGTCTTTAGCTTCAGTTTTACAATGTAGCAAGGTAAAAAGCAAAGTTTGCTCTGGATGGATTACACATATTGCGGTATGCAATATCGGCTAATCAGTCACCACTTTAAGTAAAAACTTCAGAGTGCTTCAAACAAATACGTCTATTTATGGTTGTATCGATTAAAAATCCTTACACTAAGCCACATTGTTTCAAAACTTAGCCTTGAAATATGGATGTTTGAACTCAATATCTTTGATAAATGATTTATCTCAGTATTCTTAGTTCCAAACTGGCAGAGACTGAAGGCATTATGAGTAGATCGGGAACGGTCTGAATAAAGAGAGATTCACGAAAAATGATAACTAAGCTACTGACAAAAGTGATTGGCAGTCGCAACGACCGAACACTGCGCCGCCTTAGAAAAATTGTAAAAGAAATTAATAACTATGAGCCAACATTCGAGGCTCTAAGTGACGAAGAGCTAAAAGCAAAGACGGTTGAATTCCGTGAGCGCCTAGAGAAGGGTGAAACTCTTGATAAACTACTTCCAGAAGCTTTTGCTACGGTTCGTGAAGCATCTAAGCGTGTCTACGGTATGCGCCACTTCGACGTCCAGCTTATCGGTGGTATGGTTCTAAATGCGGGTCAAATCGCTGAAATGCGTACGGGTGAAGGTAAAACGCTGACGGCAACGCTTCCTGCTTACCTAAATGCCCTAGCTGGTAAAGGCGTTCATATTGTAACAGTGAACGATTATCTAGCTAAACGTGATGCAGAGACAAACCGCCCTCTATTTGAATTTTTAGGTATGACTGTTGGCGTAAACGTGCCAAACATGCCTCCTCAAGAGAAAAAAGAAGCGTACCAAGCTGACATTCTATACGGAACCAACAATGAATTTGGTTTTGACTACCTTCGTGACAATATGGCTTTCCGTAGCGAAGATCGCGTACAACGTGAACGCTTCTTTGCAGTTGTCGATGAGGTGGACTCAATCCTAATTGATGAAGCTCGTACCCCTTTAATCATTTCTGGTCCTGCTGAAGATAGCTCTGAGCTATACACCCGAATCAACCTTTTGATCCCGCATCTTAAAAAGCAAGACAAAGAAGACTCTGAAGAATATCGTGGTGATGGTCACTACACTGTTGATGAGAAATCAAAGCAAGTATACCTCACAGAAACGGGCCAAGAGTACGTTGAAGAACTGTTGGTGAAAAATGGTCTTATGGAAGAGGGTGACACACTTTACTCTCCGACTAACATCAGCATGTTACATCACGTGAATGCCGCTTTGCGTGCTCATGTGTTGTTTGAGCGCAACGTTGATTACATCGTTACTGACGAAGGTGAAGTAGTAATTGTTGATGAACATACTGGTCGTACAATGCCAGGTCGTCGTTGGTCTGAAGGTCTTCACCAAGCAGTAGAAGCGAAAGAAGGCGTTAAGATTCAAAACGAAAACCAAACTTTGGCTTCGATTACCTTCCAGAACTACTTCCGCTTATACGAAAAACTGTCTGGTATGACAGGTACTGCGGATACTGAAGCGTTTGAGTTCCAATCTATTTATGGCTTGGAAACGGTGGTTATCCCAACCAACAAACCAATGATTCGTAACGATATGCCGGATGTGGTGTACCGTACCGAAGCTGAGAAGTTTGCTGCAATCATTGAAGATATCAAAGAGCGCGTTGCGAAAGGTCAGCCAACATTGGTTGGTACAGTATCGATTGAAAAATCAGAACTTCTTTCTAACGCATTGAAGAAAGCGAAGATCAAACACAACGTATTGAATGCGAAATTCCATGAAAAGGAAGCGGAAATTGTTGCTGAAGCAGGTATGCCTGGTGCGGTAACTATCGCGACCAACATGGCCGGTCGTGGTACGGATATTGTGCTTGGCGGTAGTTGGCAATCAAAAGTGGAAGCTTTGGAGAACCCAACTCAAGAACAAATCGATGCGATTAAAGCAGAGTGGAAAGTGGTACATGATCAAGTACTAGATGCTGGTGGTCTACACATCATTGGTACTGAGCGCCACGAATCTCGCCGTATTGATAACCAGCTACGTGGTCGTTCTGGTCGTCAAGGAGATGCAGGTTCATCTCGCTTCTACCTATCTATGGAAGACTCTTTGTTACGTATTTTCACTTCTGATCGTATGGCGAGCCTTATCCAAAGTGGTATGGAAGAAGGTGAAGCAATTGAATCGAAAATGCTTTCTCGCTCAATTGAAAAAGCACAGCGCAAAGTGGAAGGTCGTAACTTTGATATCCGTAAGCAGCTACTAGAATACGATGATGTGGCGAACGATCAGCGTAAGGTTGTCTACGAGCTGCGCGACGAATTGATGAACGTTGAAGACATCAGCGGTATGATCGAGCAAAACCGTGAAGATGTGCTAACCGCGGTTATTGATGAGTACATCCCGCCACAATCACTAGAAGATATGTGGGACGTTGAAGGTCTGCAAGAGCGCTTGAAAGCAGACTTCGATCTTGATGCGCCAGTGAAGCAATGGCTTGAAGAAGACGATAAGCTTTACGAAGAGGCGCTACGCGAGAAGATCATCAATCTAGCCGTTGAAGTGTACAAAGAGAAAGAGGAAGTGGTGGGTGCCCAAGTGCTTCGTAACTTCGAGAAATCGGTTATGCTTCAAACTCTGGATACGCTTTGGAAAGAGCACTTGGCAGCAATGGATCACTTGCGTCAGGGTATTCACTTACGCGGCTATGCGCAGAAGAACCCGAAACAGGAATACAAGCGTGAATCGTTTGAACTGTTTGAAGGTCTACTAGAAGCGCTGAAAACTGATGTGATTACTGTTCTATCTCGCGTTCGAGTTCAGCAACAAGAAGAAGTTGAACGTATGGAAGAGCAACGTCGTGCGCAAGCTGAAGAGGCCGCTCGTCGTGCTCAAGCGCAACACGCAGCAGCACAAAACCCTCTTTCTGAAGGTGAAGAATCTGAAGAAGGTTCAAGTCAGCCAATGGTACGTGATGAACGCAAAGTAGGTCGCAATGAGCCTTGCCCTTGTGGTAGTGGTAAGAAGTATAAACAGTGCCACGGCAAAATCGACTAACGTATTAGTCAGATAATTTTTTAAAGAGTCGCCTAGGCGGCTCTTTTTTTAAGCAAATTCTGTGGCTGTCGAATTTCATAAGTTTTGATAGCATCGGATAGTTTTAGAGATTCAAAGACCGTTGAAGTGTAACGGCTTGAGAGTTAGGAACCCCTATGAAAAGAATTCACATAGTCGCGGCTATTATTTTTAACCAAGACAAATCAAAAATTTTTATTACAAAGCGTCCAGACGACAAGCATAAAGGCGGGTTTTGGGAGTTTCCCGGCGGGAAAGTCGAGTCAGGAGAAAGTATTGAACATGCTCTAGCAAGAGAACTTGAAGAAGAAGTAGGAATTGAAGTTACTGAGCAAGCCCTTTTCGAGCATTTGGAATATGACTATCCAGACAAATCACTTAAGTTTGATTTTATTACGGTATCTAAGTTCAGTAATGAGCCTTACGGCCGAGAAGGTCAAGAAGGTCGCTGGGTTGAGATAAGAGAATTGGGTAACTATGCCTTTCCTGAAGCGAACGTGCCTATCTTGGAGCGTGTCGTAAAAGAGTTCGCTTAAGCCTGATGAACTTGCTTGTGGTAACCACGGTATGTTGTTAGTTTAAACAGATTAAGCGAAACGAGAGAACGAGAGCAAACCTCGTTATCCAGAGAAGGAGAGAAAGCGCAATGGTTCGTATTGCAATCGCAGGAGCAGCAGGCCGAATGGGCCGTAATTTGGTTAAAGCTTCACACCTTAACCCAGAGGCGACAGTGAGCGCGGGATCAGAACGACCTGAGTCCTCACTTGTCGGTGTCGATATCGGTGAACTTTGTGGTGAAGGCAAATTCGATGTGTTCTTAACGGATGATCTTGCTAAAGACGTCGATAATTTTGATGTAATCATCGATTTTACTGCCCCAGTAAGTACGTTGGCGAATCTTGAACTGTGTAAGAAGCATGGAAAGAGTATTGTGATTGGGACGACTGGTTTCAGTGATGCAGAGCGTGAACTGATTGACGAAGCCGCTAAGCAAGTGCCTGTTGTCATGGCTCCTAACTACTCTGTTGGTGTGAACCTAGTATTTAAGCTTCTTGAGAAAGCAGCCAAAGTGATGGGCGACTACTGTGATGTTGAGATTGTCGAAGCACATCATCGTCATAAAGTTGATGCTCCTTCTGGTACCGCTATCGGGATGGGCGAAGCCATTGCTGGTGCGATGGGCAACAAGCTGAATGATGTAGCTGTCTATGCGCGAGAAGGTATCACAGGTGAACGTACTAAAGATGAGATCGGCTTTGCTACAATTCGCGCTGGCGATATTGTCGGTGAGCACACAGCCATGTTTGCTGATATCGGGGAACGAGTGGAGATAACGCACAAAGCGACCGATCGTATGACGTTTGCTAATGGCGCCGTCAAGGCCGCTGTTTGGTTGAGTGCCAAACCAGCGGGCTTTTATACCATGACAGATGTTTTGGGATTGAATGAACTCTAAATACATAATTATTCGCCGGCGGTAGCCGGCTTTTTTATATCTATAGAATTATTTGTAAATGAAATGATTCTAACAGAAAGTATTTTGGTGCTTACTTTTGTTGTTGTTTTGGTTGTTTTGTGGGTATTTTTAGTTTTGATGTCTAAAAACTAATGTCTTTTCTGTTGGGTGAACGTTTGCGTGAAAAACTCATACTTTTTTGTGATCTCTAAAAAGTTCAAATTTGTAAAATTCATTAAACCTCTATGCCTCTCTATTTAATAGCATGTAAAAGTTATCTTTTTGGGCCTTACTGATTCAAAATGACCTTACTCGCTAGAAATTAATCATTTATTTTTGATTGTAGGTTGACAGGTTTCGAGTCCAACTTTAGAATACCGCCAATTTGTCTGAAATACCTATTTATGTAGATTTTATAGGTAAAGGAAGGCATGTTTGCAGTTTGATTTATTTTTTTTGCATTTTTATTCTGGAGGTTGTCTTGGGTAAATTAGCACTGTTGGTCCTAGAAGATGGGACAGTGTTCCGCGGAGTGTCCATAGGGGCAGATGGTCTTTCCGTTGGTGAAGTCGTTTTTAATACCTCGATGACGGGGTATCAAGAAATCCTCACTGATCCTTCCTATTCTCAGCAAATCGTCACTCTCACTTATCCTCACATTGGCAATACCGGAACCACTTCCGAAGATGAAGAATCCTCTTCCATTCATGCACAAGGCCTTGTGATTCGCGATCTTCCTCTAATCGCTTCTAACTTCCGTAACGAACAATCCCTCTCTGATTATCTTAAGTCGCAAAATATCGTTGGCATCGCTGATATCGATACTCGTAAGCTCACTCGTATCCTGCGTGAAAAAGGTGCTCAAAACGGCTGTATTGTTGCGGGCAACAACCTAGACGAAGCTTTGGCACTAGCGAAAGCAAAAGAATTCCCAGGCTTAAAAGGAATGGACCTTGCGAAAGAAGTTACAACAAAAGAAGCGTATCAATGGAAGCAAGGTTCGTGGACGCTTGAAGGTGGACTTCCAGAGGCGAAAGATGACAGCGAGCTGCCATACCACGTTGTCGCTTACGACTTCGGCGCAAAACGCAACATCTTACGAATGTTGGTTGACCGCGGCTGCCGCTTAACGGTTGTACCTGCAGAAACGTCAGCGGAAGAAGTTCTGGCACTAAATCCAGATGGCGTATTCTTATCGAACGGCCCTGGTGACCCAGAACCATGTACTTACGCGATTGAAGCAACCAAAGTGTTCCTAGAAAAAGGCTTGCCAATTTTTGGTATTTGTCTAGGTCACCAAATTCTGGCGCTAGCATCAGGTGCGCAAACGGTGAAAATGAAGTTTGGTCACCACGGTGCAAACCACCCAGTAAAAGATTTAGAGCGTAACGTTGTGATGATCACTTCGCAAAACCACGGCTTTGCGGCAGATGAAGCAACGTTACCGGAAAACTTACGTGCTACTCACGTATCGCTATTTGATGGCTCTTTGCAAGGTATCCACCGCACAGACAAGCCAGCATTTAGCTTCCAAGGTCACCCAGAAGCGAGCCCAGGTCCACATGACGCGGCACCGCTATTTGACCACTTTATCGAACTAATCAAAAAACACAGCGCTTAATTCGGAGTAGTAGATAATGCCAAAACGTACTGACATTCAAAGTATTCTAATTCTTGGTGCTGGTCCGATTGTTATCGGTCAGGCATGTGAGTTTGACTACTCTGGCGCACAAGCGTGTAAAGCTCTTCGCGAAGAAGGCTACCGAGTTATCCTGGTTAACTCTAACCCAGCAACCATCATGACTGACCCAGAGATGGCAGATGCGACTTACATTGAGCCGATTCAGTGGGAAGTTGTACGCAAGATCATCGAGAAAGAACGTCCTGATGCAGTTCTGCCAACTATGGGTGGTCAGACAGCACTTAACTGTGCGTTAGATTTAGAGAAGCACGGCGTTCTCGCAGAGTTTGGCGTAGAGATGATTGGTGCAACGGCTGATGCAATCGACAAAGCGGAAGACCGTTCTCGTTTTGATAAAGCGATGAAGTCTATCGGCCTTGAGTGTCCTCGCGCAGATACAGCGAAGAGCATGGAAGAAGCTTACAAAGTTTTAGATATGGTTGGCTTCCCTTGTATCATTCGTCCATCGTTCACCATGGGTGGCACTGGTGGTGGTATCGCGTACAACAAAGAAGAGTTCGAAGAAATCTGTCGTCGCGGTCTGGACTTATCTCCGACCAACGAACTTCTTATCGATGAGTCACTAATCGGTTGGAAAGAGTACGAAATGGAAGTCGTTCGTGACAAAGCGGACAACTGTATCATCGTATGTTCAATCGAGAACTTTGACCCAATGGGTATCCATACGGGCGACTCAATCACGGTTGCTCCAGCACAAACACTGACTGACAAAGAATACCAGCTTATGCGTAATGCATCGCTAGCCGTTCTACGTGAGATTGGTGTTGAAACAGGTGGTTCAAACGTACAGTTTGGTATCAACCCGAAAGATGGTCGTATGGTCATCATCGAGATGAACCCACGTGTATCTCGCTCTTCTGCGCTAGCATCAAAAGCAACAGGCTTCCCAATCGCGAAAATTGCCGCGAAACTGGCTGTTGGCTTTACGCTAGACGAACTACAAAACGACATCACAGGTGGTGCAACACCTGCGTCATTTGAACCAACTATCGACTACGTCGTAACTAAGATCCCTCGCTTTAACTTCGAGAAATTTGCTGGTGCAAACGATCGTCTGACAACTCAGATGAAATCGGTTGGTGAGGTAATGGCGATTGGTCGTAACCAACAAGAATCTCTTCACAAAGCACTGCGTGGCCTAGAAGTTGGCGCAACTGGTTTTGATGAGATGGTCGATCTGGAAGCGCCAGATGCACTGACTAAGATTCGTCACGAACTTAAAGAAGCAGGTGCAGAGCGTATCTGGTACATCGCCGATGCATTCCGAGCGGGTATGTCAGTCGACGGTGTGTTCAACTTGACTCAAATCGACCGCTGGTTCCTGGTTCAAATCGAAGAAATTGTAAAACTCGAAGAACAAGTCAAGGCGGGCGGCTACGCAGGTTTGACCAAAGAAGTGCTTCGTCAGATGAAACGCAAAGGCTTCTCTGATGCTCGCTTGTCTAAATTGCTTGGTGTCGCTGAAAGTGAAATTCGCCGTGCTCGTGAGCAGTTTGATATTCATCCGGTTTACAAACGTGTGGATACATGTGCAGCAGAGTTTTCTTCTGACACGGCTTACATGTACTCATCTTACGATGAAGAATGTGAAGCAAACCCAACAGACAAAGATAAGATCATGGTTCTTGGTGGCGGTCCAAACCGTATCGGCCAAGGTATCGAATTCGATTACTGTTGTGTTCATGCATCACTTGCGCTGCGTGAAGACGGTTACGAAACCATTATGGTTAACTGTAACCCAGAAACGGTATCTACTGACTACGATACGTCTGATCGTCTGTACTTCGAGCCAGTAACTCTGGAAGATGTACTGTCTATCGCTCGCGTTGAAAAACCAAAAGGTGTGATTGTTCAGTACGGTGGTCAAACGCCACTTAAACTGGCTCGTGCTCTAGAAGCGGCTGGTGTGCCAATCATTGGTACTAGCCCAGATGCTATCGACCGTGCGGAAGACCGTGAACGCTTCCAAGCCGCTGTTGACCGTTTAGGTCTACTTCAGCCAGAAAACGCGACAGTAACAACGATGGAGCAAGCGGTTGAGAAATCGAAAGAAATTGGCTTCCCATTAGTTGTTCGTCCATCTTATGTACTCGGTGGTCGTGCGATGGAAATCGTATACGACGAGCAAGACCTGCGTCGCTACTTCAACGAAGCAGTAAGCGTATCGAACGAGTCTCCAGTTCTGCTAGACCGTTTCTTGGATGATGCAACCGAAGTTGATATTGATGCTATCTGTGACGGTGAACGCGTCGTTATCGGCGGTATCATGGAGCACATCGAACAAGCGGGTGTTCACTCTGGTGACTCTGCATGTTCACTGCCTGCATACACGCTAAGTCAGGAAATTCAAGACAAGATGCGTGAGCAAGTTGAGAAGTTAGCATTCGAACTCGGTGTGCGCGGTTTGATGAACACGCAGTTTGCTGTGAAAGATAACGACGTTTATCTAATTGAAGTGAACCCTCGTGCTGCTCGTACGGTACCATTCGTATCGAAAGCGACAGGCGCTCCTCTAGCGAAAATCGCTGCACGTGTAATGGCGGGTCAATCTCTAGAGTCACAAGGCTTTACTAAAGAGATTATCCCTCCTTACTACTCAGTGAAAGAAGTGGTTCTGCCGTTCAACAAATTCCCTGGTGTTGACCCTCTATTGGGCCCTGAAATGCGCTCAACAGGTGAAGTAATGGGTGTGGGTGCAACGTTCGCAGAAGCTTACGCGAAAGCAGAGCTAGGTTGTGGTGCGGTTTATCCTGAAGGTGGTCGTGCGCTACTGTCTGTACGTGAAGGTGATAAAGAGCGTGTTGTTGACCTAGCTTCTAAGTTAGTGAAACTGGGTTACCAGTTGGATGCGACACACGGTACAGCTGTAATTCTGGGCGAAGCGGGTATTAACCCACGTTTGGTAAACAAAGTACACGAAGGTCGTCCACACATTCTTGACCGCATCAAGAACAACGAATACACCTACATCGTAAACACGGCTGCTGGTCGTCAAGCGATTGAAGATTCGAAAGTTCTACGCCGTGGTGCACTGGCTGAAAAAGTGAACTACACAACGACACTGAATGCAGCGTTCGCTACATGTATGTCTCATACTGCAGACGCAAAAGCGTCAGTAACTTCGGTTCAAGAGTTACACGCTAAAGTGAAAGCGAGTCTAGACGCGTAACAGATAAAAATCAGTAAGCTCATTAATCAGGGCTTACATGACAACCTCATTGCCCGCTCATTTGAGCGGGCTTTTTTATATCGAGGTTTTTCTAAAATGAAGAGCATTAAAGTGTGCTAGGAACGATTGGTATGCTTCGCTTTTGAAGATCATTAAGCTAATGATGGCAAGCAATGTACCCAAAGATGAAGAAATAGTACTACCATTTGCTACAACAAAATTAATGCTGCAAGTGAGAATGATAAAAGAGATAGTAAGTAAGTTTATTTTTGCAGCAACACTTAATCCTTTGCTTATTGTCAGAATGTTTGGAATGCATACAACAACAACCGTAATAGCTCCCAATGTAAGGAGGTAAGTATCTAGAGCAATGTGTTGAGTGAAAGAAAACCAGTCATTCCAAATGCTTAAGCTAATAGCCAGACCAATAGTCAATGCCAAGTATAAACATATACTTAGTGAGATGTTTGCTATGCTAATTGATTTAGTATTCAACTTTCAATTCCTCATAGATTCCAATAGCAAGATTTCTTAACTCTCCCGAATAACCGCTTCCTACTATGCTAATTGAGCCTCCAATTGCATCTAGAAGCTGATGAGAAATGGATGCGGATATTGTTGCTTGTGAATACCTCTTAGGAATTTCTCCTGACAACATTAGCTGTTTACGAGCTTTATTCGAAATGCTCGGAAGGTTTTTACGGATGATTTCTTTAGTTAATCTTGTTCTTTCTTGTCTGTTTAAGCCTTTTAGAATCTCGGGAACGCCTTTCTTAGTGGTTTGCTTAAGAGATTGAACCATTTTTATCGTTTGATATCCACTAGCGCCCGCTCCAGCTAAGGAGATGTAATCTAAAGCTTTAGTTGTATTTTGATACCACTCATTACTGTCTATATCCGATAATTTGTCTGGTGATTTAGATACCATACGGGTTCTTGCTACTCCAATAGCACATTGAGCTGTGGCAGCAACAGTAGCGGCGTGTGAGATATAGGACATAGTTACGCCCACAGGACCACTTACTGGTATTGTTAGCCCCGAACCAACTACCCCAATCCAGCCAATCGCTGCACCAATACAGCTAATGCTCGCTGATAGAAGCTCTTGATTGAATCTTGATTTTGACTCTTCCTGTTTTATTTTTTTTGCAAATTCTTGAGATGATTGTAATTTTATCGGTTCTCGTAGAATGATAAAGGTAGGATTGATATGGCATGTGGATTTAAAGTCTCTTAAGCGTACAACGGTGAATTTGTTATCAATATAAATTACACCCGCACCGCTAGTCTCTGGTTTAGCGTCAATAACGCTGAATAGCTGATTAATATTCACTATCTGTTCGATTTTTAAGCGTAATTGCTGTTCTTTTATTGATGGTCGAGTCAGTAAGGCTTCCATTATTTTCGTTTTTTATCAGATTAAATATTTCCTATTAAGACAGCATTTTCTTTTTCTATCAAAATATTAAGAGGCTCTTGAGGTGAGGCTCTATATTTGGATGTAATTGATATTTTTAATGTATCATTCTCTAGATTTATTAACTGATGAAAATTAGGAATAGATTGGTGTCTTGACTTTCCATTGGTAGTTTTGTGAATAAGTGCTACCGTTTCTTCCTCTTTGATACCTCTTCAAAAAGGAAGTGTAGTGGAAATCACGGTTGAAATTTTGTTGGCCTTATTTTTGGTTGCGACTGCCGCAGGCTTTATTGATGCGATGGCTGGTGGGGGAGGGCTCATTACGCTCCCTGCGCTTTTGGCTGCGGGGTTGAGTCCGACTCAAGCTCTAGCGACCAATAAGTTACAAAGTTCGTTTGGCAGTTTCTCTGCTAGCTGGTATTTCGTGCGTAACGGTATTGTTAGCTTAAAGGAAATGCGTTTTGCGATACTCTGCACTTTTATAGGCGCTGCAATCGGTGCCGAGGCTGTGCAGTTTATTGATGCTAGCGTACTCACCAGTTTGATCCCTGTTCTTTTGATAGCCATTTCCCTCTATTTTTTACTCGCGCCAAGTACGCGAAAAATCGATGGAGAACCAAAGTTATCTGAAGCGATGTTTGCGCTATGCATTGGTGGCGGGATCGGTTTCTATGATGGCTTTTTTGGCCCTGGGACTGGATCTATTTTTACTGTTTGTTTTGTTGCACTAGGTCACTTTTCTTTGGTCGAAGCCACAGCTAGAACCAAAATCCTCAATTTCACGTCAAACATAGCGGCACTACTCTTTTTTATCTTAGCTGGGTTGCCAGTGTGGAAGCTTGGCTTAACTATGGCTGTTGGCGGTTTTCTTGGTGCTCAGTTAGGGGCGAAGGTCGTGGTAAGTAAAGGGCAAAAATGGATTCGTCCTCTAGTTATAGTGATGTCGATGCTTATGGCAACGAAACTTCTTTGGCAACAACATCAGCAATGGATTCTGTCAGTGCTTTAACTCGTTCGCTACGATATGTGCTGTGACGTAAGCAGATATGTATTGGTCGAACTAACTGATCTAGCTCTTCAAAGTCATAGCAGAACTTAGATGTGATATTAAGTGTCGTTAGGATAGATTTAGGGATTAAAGCGGGAGCCATACCTCCCAAAGCCAGTTGTGCTGCCGCAGTATACGAATCCATTTCCATCAAAGGTTCGATTCCGTGTTTGGATAAAATAGCTTGTTGATATGTGTTGGCAGGGTTAGTTAGGTCATTGGTCAAAATAGCTTTAGGTAGTTGTGAAAGTGAATGTCGACTGACAATTGAGAAAGGTTCATCGGCGAGGTGAAGGCTCATTAATCCATGATGAGGTGGCAGATAGCCAGCGCAAAATCCCAATGTTGCTTTGCCTGATTTCACATTCTCAATAATGCGTGGCGTATGATTGGTCGATATTCGTATGTACTGATCATGGGCAAAGTGTTCTGCCATGATCATGCTGAGGTATCCAGCGACTAAGGTTTCAGAGCAGTCTATCTTGATCAAAGAAGTATCTTCTATTTGTTGTTGATCATAGATCTGACCTCTTAACTCATTGAACGTTGGCTCGATCGTGTTGATGAGCGCAAGGCCATCGGAGGTCAGCTTTATGTGCCGACCATTTGGCTCTATCAATTTTTTTCCTAACTTCTTCTCTAGATTTGAAATACGTTTACTCACGGCAGATTGACTAATATAGAGTTGACTGCCTGTGCGGCTCATGGTTTTTTCTTTACTGAGGACAAGTAACGTTTCAATACCTTCAAGCAACATAATGATTAATGAAAGTTAGGAATGGTTGAGATAATTTAGCGAATTGCCCAAGAATTGGCGAATCAAATGAGCATAAATGAGAGGAGCCGACACTTGGTTGACTCCATGATGAGTGATGTTGTTGGTGTTTAACGGTTAATGGCGAAAGTTGGCAGGGATAGATGCCAACGAATCGCACCGAGACGTATAATGAGCGTTGAGATTACACCAGCGAGTAAAGCCGTTGAGTGGTCATAACCCATGTTTACCGCCATCGTATGGAAGATGCCGCCAATAATACATGCCGTAGCATAGACTTCACTTCTTAATACCATAGGAACTTCGCGAGCCAGCACGTCTCGTATAATGCCACCGCCACAGCCAGTAATAACTCCCATTATCACCGCGACCATCCCAGATGCATTGTAGGCGAGTGCCTTTTCTACTCCTATTCCCACAAATACAGCGAGACCGATGGCATCACAAACGGGTAATACCCACCATGAGAGTCGCTTGGGTCTTCGAATAACAAGCATGGTTAGTAGACACGTAACAAATATCACCCATAAGTAAGTCGTATCTGTTATCCAAAATACGGGAGTGGCACCAAGCGCCATGTCTCGGATTGTTCCGCCACCTATAGCAGTCACACTGCCGAGCACGATAACGCCGAATGGATCCATTTTTAAACGGCCCGCCAGTAATACGCCAGAGATAGCGAAAACAGCGGTACCGAACAAATCGATCATATAAAGCAGCATGGAGTCCATGTTACTTAGTACCTTTAAATAGTGTGAGAAAAAATGGGCGGAAATTGTACGGTATTTGCCACGAAATCGTTAGCGTTTTTGACGAACGCTTTTAAAGTGCTCACACACTTCCTTGATCGCGTTCAATGTGCGTGGTGTCGGACGGTTAATCCAATCAGAGTTTAGGGGCCAGATGTGTTTGTTTTTAAGAGCAAGAAGCTCATTACTCCACTCAGCCCACATACCATCGTTACTCATTGCGTGACGAGAAGTAAAAATAACCTCTGGCTGGCGAGTAATGACTTGCTCGATGCTAACTTGAGGATAAGGCGCGCTGGATGCGGCGAAAATGTTCTCACCACCGCAAAAAGTAAAGACTTCACTTGGCCAGTTCTTTCCAGCGACAGTGATGATAGGCTTTTCACTCAACTGATAAAAGTAACTAACTTTCTCGTTCGTGTTGTACTGTTCTTTTAGTGTACTCAGCTGCGTTCTAAAATCTTCAGCGGCCTTTTTTCCTACTTGTGGAGTTTCGCTGTATTGGCTGAGTTGCTCAATATTATTGGCGATATCTTCTAATGAACCTGTAGTGGAGTAATAGATAGGAATACCGAACTGTTTAATTTTCTCCAACTCTTTAGCGGGGTTTCCGGCTGGCCAAGCAATCACTAAGTCCGGCTGAAGAGCAATAATGCGCTCTAATTTAATTCCTTGATAATTTGAGACTCTTTCTAGCTGCTTTGCCTGTTCTGGATAATCGCTCATTTCGCTGACAGCAACAAGCTGCTCTCCTAGCCCTGCTGCAAAGGCAATTTCGGTGGCATGTGGAGCTAAACTTATAATGCGTTGAGCGGGTTGAGCGAAGGTCGCTGTCGAAACAAACAGCGTTAATGCGAAGCATAATTTATTCATCATAATCCTTGATAAATTATTCCTAAAAGCAAACTTTGGATTGCGATCCAAGCCAGGACGCGCCAAACGAGCAGCGTATGTATTTGTGAAAGGTGAATAGCCGATGGCGCAATACGCCCACCGATTTTTGCGCGCTCTGCACGCACACCTTGATAGATAGCAGGGCCGCATAAAGACAGTTGTAGTTTGTGTCCGATAGTACATAACACCCAGCTAGGTCCTGGTAAGGGCCAAGACTTCGCTTGCTGTTGTATTCCAGAGAGCACATTACTTGTATTCTTTCCGGCAGCTAAAAGTATGGCAAAGAGACGAAGTGGAATAATATCCAGAGTAGCAACCAGTTGAATCACAGGTTTACCAAAGGGCAAATATTGGCGTCGGCTAGGGGACCACACTCGCGCTAATTCTGTTGTGAGTCGATACATTAGCGCACCAATACCACCTGTTAGTGCGTACCAAAATAGCACGCCGATCACGTTGCGGCTGTATCCCATAATCAGGGTTTCTGAGCCAGCTTTACCTATGCCAACGATCGAGAGGTTACCAGTGTCGCGATTAAGATATGGTTGCAGTAATGCTCGACATTGGGCTTTGTCTTCCGAAGAGATACTTGTGACGAGCTGTTTCGTTAACGTTTCGCTGTTGCGCCAGTCTAGCGCAAGGATCAATAGAACCAGTTCATATAAAGGGATTTGCCAAACAAATGGCTTTACTGCAATCAGTAATATCAAGCAAGGAAACAGCATCAAGCCTAGTGCAAGACTGCCTGAGATTACACTCTGTGAGTAATTGTGATTATTGTTCACTTTGTTGGCTAGCTGTTCTGCTAGCTTTCGCCATAAAGTGATGGGGTGCGCTGAATGGGGGATTGGCACTAGAAGGTGCAAGATCAGTGCGCCCCACATTATAAGGAGCGCACCGTTGGCATAAAATGACTGAAAAACTTCTTCCATGAATGAGTCGTTTACTTAATGAGTTCCAGCATTTTGAATACCATTTCGGAAGAGCTTTTTGCTGCTAGAGGTAGGAACTCATCAAAGCTCATTGGTGATTCTTTATCAGCGACATCAGAGATTGCACGCACAACAACAAACGGTGTGTTGAATTGGTGACAAGTTTGAGCGATAGCAGATGCTTCCATTTCTACAGCGATAACAGACGGAAAGTGTTTACGAATAAACTCTTGACGCTCAGCAGTACAAACAAACGCATCGCCAGTACAAATTAGGCCGCGAACCGCATGAGTGTTTTCCATTTGTGCTAGGGCTTTTTCGGCTAAGTCCATTAGCTTGTCATCCGCTTTGAATGCAGCTGGTTGACCGGCCATTTGGCCAATCTCATAACCAAAAGCGGTTACGTCTGCATCGTGATGACGAACTTCTGTAGAGATAACTACATCGCCAAGGTTTAAGCTTGAATCGAAACCGCCAGCAGAGCCTGTGTTAATCACAACGTCTGGTTGGTATTCATCAAGAAGGATTGTCGTGCCCACTGCCGCTGCAACTTTACCGATGCCCGATTGTAGTACGACGACTTCAACATCGTTAATTTGACCAGAGAAAAACGTACAACCTGCTTTATTTACAGTTTTGCAGTTTGTAATTGCTTGCTTCAGGATGGTCACTTCTTGTTCCATCGCACCGATGATACCAACTTTCATAACACTCTCTTTAAGTAAATATTTTAGTTGGCCGAGAGTATAGCACTCCCCGTTGGCAGTTTTCTATTTGATGAGCTTCGCTTGAGTGAGCTTTTCTCGTAATTGATCGGCGCGCTTTCTGTTTACGCCAAAGTCAGAGTAGCCCACACGAGATTCCGAGCGCACAATCAGTTGGTCTCCTGCTATTTTTAGTTCGAGGTCATCCACGAAGCGCATGATTTTAGATGTGCACTCGATACGAAGGTAGTTGCTTTCTTTCACCGCTGTTTTCGCGCCTGGCAGTTCAAGCGCAACTTGCTCAATAGCGTCGATGTTCGCTGAATCAACTAAGATAAATGGCGTTAGGTTGTATTTTTCTCGCGTGTCTTGGGTGGAGACGCAGTTTGGTTTGTCACCACAAGGTGATTGAGAACGATCCGTCATGGTTTTGACTCCTTGGCTACAAGCGGTTAAGCCGAGCAAAGTAATGGAAAGGAGAGCGGCTTTTTTCATTGGTTTTATCCCTTATCATAGGAATTTAATTATATGTAATAAAAGAAAAAAGGATCCAATAGTAGGATCCTTTTTGATACGTTAACAGTGATTAAACTTCGAGGTAATCGAGGATGCCTTCTGCCGCTTTTCGTCCTTCATCAATTGCGGTTACGACAAGATCAGAACCTCGTACCGCATCGCCGCCCGCGAAGATCTTTTCATTGCTGGTCTGGAATTGGAACTCTTGCTTCGCAGGGGCTTTGATACGACCCCACTGATCCAAATCGACATCAAACGGTGCTAACCAGTCCATTTTGTGCGGCTGGAAACCAAACGCCATGATAACAACGTCTGCTGGTAGAACGTGCTCGCTGCCTTCAACGGGCTCTGGGCGTCGGCGACCCGCTTCATCAGGTTCACCAAGTGCGGTTTTCACCACTTTGACCCCCGAGACTTTGCCTGACGCATCCACTTCAACTCCCAAAGGCTGAAGGTTGAACATGAACTTCACGCCTTCTTCCTTTGCGTTTTTTACCTCGCGACGAGAGCCTGGCATGTTGGCCTCATCACGACGATAAGCACAAACTACGTTGGAGGCACCTTGGCGAATTGAGGTACGAACGCAGTCCATTGCGGTATCACCACCACCCAGTACGACGACTTTCTTTCCTGCCATATCGATAAAGGGTTGGTTACTCTCAAGACCCATGACTTTGTAGGTGTTCGAAACTAAAAATGGCAGCGCGTCATACACACCCGGCGCATCTTCATTATCTAGACCTGCACGCATGTATTTATAGGTGCCAACGCCCAAGAAAACAGCATCGTATTCATCAAGTAGCTCTTGCATTTGGACATCTTTGCCTACTTCCATGTTCATGCGGAACTCGACGCCCATTTCAGTGAACACACGACGGCGGTTTTCCATCACGCCTTTTTCAAGCTTGAATGAAGGAATACCGAAGGTCAGAAGGCCTCCAATTTCAGGGTAGCGGTCAAACACGACTGGCTTAACGCCATTGCGCACTAGGATATCCGCGGCAGCCAAGCCAGCTGGGCCAGCTCCAATGATTGCAACCTTTTTATCGGTCCACTCCACCTTGGACATATCTGGCTTCCAGCCCATTTCAAACGCTTTGTCAGTAATGTACTTTTCTATGTTACCGATGGTGACGGCACCAAAGTCATCATTAAGCGTGCATGAACCTTCACATAGGCGGTCTTGAGGACAAACGCGCCCACATACTTCCGGTAGGCTATTGGTTTGATGCGATAGTTCAACCGCTTCAAGAATACGGCCTTCATTGGCAAGTTTTAACCATTGAGGGATGTAGTTGTGGACTGGGCATTTCCATTCACAATATGGGTTGCCACAATCTAAGCAGCGATCCGCTTGTGCAGTCGCCTGTTGTTTAGTGAACGGTTCATAGATTTCAACGAACTCGATCTTACGAACTTTGATAGGCTTTTTCGCAGGATCTACACGCTGCACATCGATAAATTGATAAACGTTCTGGCTCATGATTCAAACATCCTCCATGATTACTGTGCTTGAACACGCAGCTCTGCAGCACTGCGGCTCTGGTGACCAAGTAGCGTGCGAAGATCTGCCGCTTGTGGTTTCACCAAATAGAACTTTGGAATCCATTCATCAAAGTTCGCCAAAATATTTTCAGCATGACTCGACCCTGTTTCTTCAAGGTGTTCCGCAATTAGGCCACGCAAATGTTCTTGGTGGATGTAAAGATCGGACAATGAGATGGCTTCTACTGACTCAGTATTGACTCGACCTTCAAAGCTTTGGTTTTCATCCAGAACATAGGCAAAGCCCCCGGTCATACCCGCGCCAAAGTTCACACCTGTCGCACCAAGAATGGCAACAATACCGCCAGTCATGTACTCACAAGCGTTATCGCCAGCACCTTCAATGACGGCTATCGTACCTGAGTTTCGTACGCCGAAACGCTCACCTGCTTTACCGGCTGCAAATAGTTTACCGCCGGTCGCGCCGTACAGACAGGTGTTACCAATGATGGTTGCTTCATTACACTTAAATGCAGTGCCAAGGTGAGGTTTGATAACCACTTTACCACCCGCCATGCCTTTGCCCACGTAGTCGTTCGCATCGCCCGTGAGGTAAAGCTCTACACCACCTGCGTTCCAAACACCAAAGGACTGGCCTGCGGTGCCGTCAAGATAGATTTTGATAGGGGAAGCCGCCAACCCTTGGTTGCCATAGCGTTTTGCTATTTCGCCAGATAAGCGTGCACCAACAGAACGATCAGTGTTGATGACATTGTAGAAGAAACTTGCCGATTGACTGTTTTCGACCGCATGCATGGCATCATCAACGATCTTTTGGTTGAGCTCAGCTTTATCAAACGGTTTGTTTGGCTCTGTCCAAAATAGCGGATGGCCCTCAGGTGATACTGGAGCTTCTAGAATATTGGATAGATCCAGCTTGGTCTGTTTCGCTGTAAATCCCTCTACTGCCTCAAGTAAATCGGTACGACCAATCAAGTCCGTCAGCTTTTCAACGCCAAGTTCGGCGAGTAATCCGCGCACTTCGTCTGCCAGGCCGATGAAGTAATTCATCACCATTTCTGGTAGACCTTTGAAGTATTCTTTACGCAGTGTCTCGTCTTGAGTCGCAACCCCAGTTGCACAGTTGTTGAGGTGACAAATTCGTAGGAACTTACAACCCATAGCGACCATTGGCGCAGTACCAAAACCGAAGCTTTCTGCACCTAAAATTGCGGCTTTAACTACGTCTAAACCAGTCTTTAGACCACCGTCTACCTGTAGGCGGATCTTATGACGCAGACCATTAGCAACCAGAGCTTGTTGTGTCTCTGCCAACCCCAACTCCCAAGGGCTACCAGCGTATTTTACCGAAGTTAATGGGCTTGCTGCGGTACCACCGTCGTAACCCGAAATGGTAATAAGATCAGCGTAAGCCTTGGCTACACCCGTTGCGATGGTGCCGACACCTGGCTCGGAGACGAGTTTTACCGAAACCAGCGCATTCGGGTTGACTTGTTTAAGGTCGAAGATCAGCTGGGCCAAATCTTCAATCGAATAGATATCGTGATGCGGAGGAGGGGAGATCAGAGTCACGCCTTGTACCGAATAACGCAGTTTTGCGATTTCTGCGGTGACTTTGTGTCCTGGTAGCTGTCCACCTTCACCCGGTTTCGCACCTTGTGCCACCTTGATTTGCAGTACATCCGCATTAGCCAGGTAATGCGGCGTTACACCAAATCGGCCAGAAGCAATCTGTTTGATACGTGAGTTACGCTCAGTACCGAAACGGCGAGGATCTTCACCGCCTTCACCCGAGTTAGAGTAACCACCAAGACGGTTCATCGCCGTTGCAAGTGCTTCATGCGCTTCTGGGCTAAGTGCGCCAATGGACATTGCCGCTGAGTCAAAGCGTTTGAACAGTTCAGTGCGTGGTTCTATTTGCTCAAGTGGAAGCGGTGAGTCTGATTTTTTCAGCGACATTAAGTCACGCAGCATGGCAACAGGGCGTTGGTTTACCTGCTTAGCAAAGCTCTGATAGTCGTTACTTTCGCCAGATTTAACGGCCTGTTGCAGCGTGCCGACGACATCCGGGTTGTAAGCATGATATTCACCTCCATGGACGTACTTTAACAAGCCGCCATGATCAATCGATTTGCGTTTCGCCCATGCTTTACGAGATAAGTTTGTAAGATCTTGCTGGAAGTCGTCAAAATTCGCGCCTTCAATTCGAGTTGTGACGCCTTTAAAACACAGATCGACCACATCTTGGCTCAAGCCAACTGCTTCAAACAGTTGTGAGCAGCGGTAAGAGGCGATGGTTGAGATCCCCATTTTCGACATGATCTTGTACAGGCCTTTGTTGATGCCGTATTGGTAGTTTTGCATCACATCGCGGTAGTCTTTCTCTAGTACTTTATCATCAATCAGTTTACCTAACGCTTCATAAGCAAGGTATGGGTAAACCGCAGTGGCACCAAAACCAAGCAAGACGGCAAATTGGTGTGGATCACGGGCTGTTGCGGTTTCGACAACAATGTTGGCATCGCAACGTAAGTTCGCGTCAATCAGACGAGTTTGAACGGCGCCGACTGCCATTGCTGCCGGAATTGGCAACTTACCTTTGACCAAGGCTCTGTCCGAAAGAACCACTAAAACCGTGCCTTCACGAACGACTTGTTCTGCTTGCTCACACAGATCATCAATGGCTTGTTTGAGATCTTTCTGTTGTGGATCGTAGTTGATATCGAGAATGGTATTACGGTAATGATCGTCACTCAGCTCTAGTAGTTGCTGCATGTCTGAATAGAGCAGTACTGGAGAATCAAAGGTTACACGATGCGCGTGGCCATCGGTTTCACAGAAGACGTTCATCTCCTGGCCGATGCTGGTCGCCAGCGACATGACGTGTTTCTCACGCAGCGGATCGATTGGTGGGTTGGTGACCTGAGCAAACTTCTGACGGAAGTAGTCAGTCACCAAGCGCTCTTTCGAAGAAAGAACCGCCATCGGGGTGTCATCACCCATCGAACCGACGGCTTCTTGCCCCATATCACCGAGGACACGCAATACTTGATCGACTTCTTCATTGCTCATGGCAAACTGCTTTTGATAAGTCTTAAGCAAGTCTTCATCAAAGCTACGCTCACCTACTTGATCTTCAGGCAGCTGAGAGAACGGCGTTAGTTTGCGAACGTTGTTCTCCATCCATTCGCGATAAGGGTGACGAGATTTCAGATCATTATCGATCTCGCTAGATTGCCAAAGCTTACCTTTACGAGTGTCGATGACGAGCAATTCCCCCGGACCTACACGACCTTTTTTGGCAACTTCATCTGGGGCGTAATTCCAAATCCCTACCTCAGATGCCAGAGTGATCAGCTTGTCTTTGGTAATTACATAACGCGCAGGACGTAGACCGTTTCGGTCTAGGTTACAAGCAGCATAACGACCATCGGACAGTACGATACCTGCTGGGCCATCCCATGGTTCCATGTGTTTGGAGTTGAAATCGTAAAACGCACGCAAATCCGGATCCATATCCGGGTGGTTTTGCCATGCTGGCGGTACGAGCATACGCATGGCACGGAAGATATCCATGCCGCCAGCTAAGAAGAGATCTAGCATATTATCTAGGCTAGACGAGTCTGAGCCTGTCTCGTTCACAAACGGTGCTGCAGTTTGTAGGTCAGGCAGCAGTGGTGACGAGAACTTGTAAGCACGAGCGCGTGCCCATTGTCGGTTACCTTCAATGGTATTGATCTCACCATTATGAGCAAGGTAGCGGAACGGTTGAGCTAATGGCCAACGCGGTTGAGTGTTGGTAGAAAAACGCTGGTGGAACAGACAGATAGCAGATTCCATACGTAGATCGGCAAGATCAAGATAAAAGCGCGGTAAGTCCGCAGGCATGCATAGGCCTTTGTACACCAAAACTTGAGTCGATAAGCTACAGATGTAGAAATCCAGATCTTCGGTGATTTGTTTCTCGATGCGACGGCGTGCGATGTAGAGACGACGTTCAATGTCGCGTTCGCGCCAACCTGCCGGTGCAGAGACAAAGACTTGCTGAATATTTGGAAGCGAGTTGGCCGCAATTGGACCGAGTACTTCTGAATTAGTTGGTACTTCACGCCAACCAGCCACAGTTAGCGTCTCTTGCGCCAGTTCTTTGTTGACGATGTCTTTAGCGAGTTGAGCTTTGACTGGATCTTGGTTGAAGAAAATCATCCCTACGGCGTATTGCTTGCCAAGGTTGAAACCATTTTCTTCGGCAATAAGACGTAAATAGGAATCGGGCTTTTGTAATAGAAGACCACAACCATCACCAGTTTTACCATCGGCGGCGATACCACCACGGTGAGTCATGCGGTCAAGTGCAGAAATTGCTGTACGTACCAGCTTGTGGCTTTGTTCGCCTTCCATATGCGCGATCAAGCCAAATCCACAGTTGTCTTTCTCAAGACTTGGATCATAAAGAGCCATTGCAATTCTCCCTTTGCTTATCCGTCATCCCGACAGATATATCAACACTGCTTACGTTGATATCGATGACTAACTATGCGTCATCTTTATAGCTTTATGTATAATTATTCAGTAGAAGTTGTGAAATATTTAACATTTTTTGAGTGTTTTATTTTCATCAACTTCACAAGCTATAGCTTATTGTAAAAAAGGTCAAGTTATTAGTGGATCATCACGTGAATATGCGATTTACCATTTAATAAGCTAAAATAGTTTAATAATTTCAAATAGATAGAAAATTGATTGTTACAAAAAAGTAACATTTGATTCTGTGGGAGATAAAAAAGACCAGCATAAAATGCTGGTCAAAATAGAAAGATTGGAAGGAATTGTTTTCTTTCTTCACCGATAGCCATCGATATTGCTGATGGCTATTAGGCAATTGAAAGAGAGAAGCATCTGCTTCGTTAAGCAGAAAGCATCAGTGAATCTGCTTTTGCTTCTAGGTTTGTGCCACCCATTAAGTAATCATCGATAGCACGGGCACATTCACGGCCTTCGTTGATACAACGAACCACCAAAGATTGGCCTGTTCGCATATCACCAGCAGCAAATACACCTTCTTGGTTAGTAGCAAAACCTTGAGTTGCTACGTTACCACGATCATCTAGCGCGATATCCAGTTGAGCAAGTACGCCCGTTGGTTCAGGGTGTAGGAAGCCCATCGCTAGAAATGCTATATCACATGGAATCACCCGCTCGCTGCCTTCTACTTCTTTGAAGCTTGGACGCTCGCCAGGTTTTGCATCTTGCCAAACGATATCAGCTAGACGAAGACCGGTAACTTCACCTTTGTCATTGCCGATGAACTCTTTGGTTAAGATGTTCCAGTGACGATCAACGCCTTCTTCATGAGATGTCGAAGTACGTAGGATCATCGGGTACTGTGGCCAAGGCATATTGGCAGGACGCTTTTCTGGTGGAATCGGCATGATTTCCACTTGAGTTACACTTGCTGCGCCGTGACGGTTTGATGTTCCCACACAGTCTGAACCCGTATCACCACCACCGATAACCACAACATGTTTACCCGCAGCGTGAATTTCTTCCGTTTTCAGGTCCATGTTATTGGCGCGACGGTTGTTTTGACCTAGGAATTCCATCGCGAAGTGAACGCCTTTTAGTTCACGACCCGGAACGGGCAAATCACGTGGAACCGTTGAGCCACCGGTTAGTAGAACCACATCGAACTCTTGACGCAATTGTTGAGCATTTACATCAACACCGACGTGTTGGTTTACTTTAAACTCAATGCCAGCTTCTGCCATTAGATTGATCTTGCGATCAATGACTTCCATGCTCAGTTTAAAGTCTGGGATACCAAAACGTAGTAGACCGCCCACTTTCTCGTCTCGCTCGAATACCGTCACAGTATGACCTGCGCTGTTTAGCTGCTCAGCAGCTGCAAGGCCAGCAGGACCTGAACCAATGATCGCAACGGTTTTGCTAGTGCGAGAGCGTGGTGTTTTTGGTTTGGCGTACCCTTCACGATACGCCGTTTCTACGATGGTTTTTTCGATATTACAGATAGTGATTGGGTCTTGGTTGATACCAAGAACACAAGCACTTTCACATGGAGCAGGGCAAACACGACCAGTAAACTCTGGGAAGTTGTTCGTCGAGCTTAGGATGTTCCAAGCTTCTTCCCAGCTATCACGATAAACCGCGTCGTTAAATTCTGGGATGATGTTACCGATAGGGCAGCCGTTATGACAAAACGGCACGCCACAATCCATACAACGAGAAGCTTGAGTATTGATCTTGTCACCAAACTCCTCGTTCAGAACGAACTCTTTGTTGTTCTTGATGCGTTCAGCTGGGTCAATCTTCTGTGGTAGTTCACGACCATGCTCTAAAAATCCAGTAGGCTTACCCATTATACGGCCTCCACTTGAGTTTCGTTTCCTTGAGACAGTGCTTCAGCTTTGCGTTTTTGAAGAACCGCTTTGTAGTCACGCGGCATTACCTTAGCCATAGAGGCTAGGCTAGCTTCAAAATTGTCTAGGAAAGACTGAGCGACTTCACTTCCTGTGAATTGAACATGCTTAGTTAGCATGTCGAGTAATAGATCTCTGTCTTCTTGCTCGATTGGATCTAGGTCTACTAGCTCTGGGTTCAGTTTCGACTCAAAGTCACCTGATTTATCCCATACGTATGCCACGCCGCCACTCATACCTGCGGCAAAGTTACGACCTGTTGAACCTAGGATAATTGCTGCACCGCCCGTCATGTATTCACAACCGTGGTCACCGACGCCTTCTACTACTACTTTCGCGCCTGAGTTACGAACACAGAAACGTTCACCAGCCATACCGCGAATGAAAGACTCACCCGAAGTTGCACCGTAGAAACACACGTTACCAACCACGATGTTGTCTTCCGCGACAATACTTGATTTTGCATCTGGGTAAAGTACTAAGGTACCGCCAGATAAGCCTTTACCCCAGTAGTCGTTCGCGTCGCCTTCCACTTCGAACTTCACGCCCTTAGCTAGGAATGCACCGAATGACTGACCCGCAGAACCTTTGAACTTCACGTTCATTGGCTGAGGTAGACCGGCATCTTTGTACACTTTCGAGATTTCGTTCGACAACATGGTACCTGCAGAGCGGTCCGTGTTAACGATAGGGAACTCGGCATTCACCGCTTCGCCTTTCTCGAGTGCAGGAATCGCTGCTTGAATCAGCTTACGGTCTAGCACTTCTTCTAGGTTGTGGTTCTGTTGAGCTTGGTTGAATACACCATCAGCTTCACGTGGTTGCTCAACGTGGAGAACAGGAGACAGATCTAGGTTCTTGTATTTCCAGTGAGAAATGTCTTGGCGAATCTTCAGCTTCTGACCTTGACCGACCATCTCATCGATAGTGCGGAAGCCAAGTTCAGCCATGATTTCACGTAGACCTTGTGCCATGTATTGGAAGAAGGTAACGACGTCTTCTACGCGACCATCAAAGCGCTCGCGAAGTGTTTTGTTTTGAGTCGCGATACCAACAGGACAGGTGTTCTTATGACACTTACGCATCATGATACAACCTTCAACCACCAATGCTGCGGTTGCCACGCCCCATTCTTCTGCACCGAGTAGTGTTGCCACTGCAAGGTCGCGAGGTGTCTTCATCTGACCATCCGCTTGAACCACGATACGGTTACGTAGACCGTTCTTTAGTAGCGTTTGGTGCGTTTCTGCCAAGCCAAGTTCCCAAGGAAGACCGGTATGACGGATTGAAGACATTGGTGATGCACCTGTACCACCGTCGAAACCAGCGATAAGTACAACGTCCGCTTTCGCTTTCGCTACACCAGAAGCGATCGTACCTACGCCAGCTTCCGATACCAGCTTCACGTTTACACGGCCCGCGCGGTTCGCGTTCTTCAAGTCATAGATAAGCTGAGCCAAATCCTCGATTGAGTAGATATCGTGGTGTGGCGGTGGCGAGATAAGGCCAACGCCCGGAGTTGAGTGACGTGTAGCACCGATCCAGTCATCTACTTTATCGCCTGGTAGCTGACCACCTTCACCTGGCTTCGCGCCTTGAGCCATCTTGATTTGTAGCTCTTCAGCGTTAGTTAGGTAGTAAGAGGTTACGCCGAAACGACCTGAAGCCACCTGTTTGATTGCAGAGCGTTCCCAATCGCCGTTCTCTTTGCGCTCGAAACGCATTGGGTCTTCACCACCTTCACCAGAGTTCGATTTCGCGCCAAGACGGTTCATCGCAACAGCCAGTGTGGAGTGTGCTTCGTAAGAAATAGAACCGAATGACATTGCACCTGTCGCGAAGCGTTTCACGATGCTTTCAATTGGCTCGACGTCGTCGATAGAGATAGAACCAGCGGGGTTCTTAATGAACTCAAGTTGGCTACGCAGGGTTACCGCGTTGTCACCTTGCTTATCTACAGCAGTCGCGTATTGCTTGAACTGATCGTAGTTCTTGTTGCGCGTAGACTCTTGCAGTAGAGAAATGGTTTCTGGGTTGAATAGGTGCTTCTCACCACGCTGTTTCCATTGGTAAACACCACCAACATCCAGCATTTGAATTGGGATTTCGCGTTGTGGGTAACCGATGCGGTGACGGATAAGTACTTCTTTGGCGATATCATCAAGGGTTAGACCTTGGATACGAGAAACCGTCCCTGTGAAGTATTTGTCGACCACGGATTTGTGGATACCCAATGCTTCGAAGATTTGCGCACCATGGTACGACTGTAGCGTAGAGATGCCCATCTTCGAGAAGATCTTCAGAAGACCGCCATTGATCGCTTTACGGTAGTTGTTGAACAGATCGCGAGGGTTCGCTTCTGGATCCAACTTCTTCGTACGTTGAAGTTCAATGATGGTTTCAATCACTAGGTAAGGGTTAACCGCATTCGCACCGTAACCAAGTAGCGTTGCAAAGTGGTGCGTTTCACGCGCGTCACCAGTTTCAACCACGATGTCACACTTCGCACGTAGACCTTTACGGATCAAGTGGTGGTGTACTGCGCCAACTGCCAGCATTGCTGGGATCGCCGCGTGGTTTGAATTCACTGCGCGGTCAGTGAGTAGGATGATTGAATAACCATCGATAACCGCGTCTTCTGCGTATTGGCAGATACGTTTTAATGCACGCTCAAGTTTGCCTTGATCTTCACTAGCTTGGAATACGATATCCAACGTTTTCGCTTGTAGGTGCTCGTTATCGATCGCACGCAATTTTTCAAGCTCAGAGTTGGCTAGAACAGGCGATTCCAATTCTACTTTCTGACAGTGAAGTGGTGTTTCAGTCAGAAGGTTTTGGTCTTTACCCAAGTAAGTGTTCAGCGACATAACCATGCGCTCACGGATCGGGTCGATCGGTGGGTTAGTTACCTGTGCAAACAGCTGCTTGAAGTAGTTTGAAAGGTGCTGAGATTGATGAGAGAGAACCGCAAGAGGCCAGTCGGCACCCATTGCTGATAATGGTTCTTTCGCGTCATTCGCCATTGGAACGATGATTTCGTTCACTTCTTCAGTGCTTACGCCAAACGCTTGTTGGCGGTGTAGAAGGTGTTCTGGCTTAGGTTGGCTGAACTGGTTGCTCGCATCTGGCAGCTTCTTCAAGCTCAGTAGGTTTTCTTCTACCCACTTCTCGTAAGGCTGTGCCGTTGCGATGGTGTCTTTCACTTCTTCATCAGAGATGATTCGACCTTGTTCTAGGTCTGCAACGAAGATACGACCTGGCTGTAGGCGACCACGGAACTCAACGTTTTCTGGTTCTATATCCACAACACCAGATTCAGATGCCATCACTAGGAAGTTATCTTTGGTCACTGTGTAGCGAGAAGGGCGCAAACCGTTACGGTCTAGTGTCGCACCAACTTGAACACCATCAGTAAAACATACGGAAGCCGGGCCATCCCATGGTTCCATGATGTTCGCATGGTACTGATAGAACGCGCGACGTTTAGGATCCATGTTTTTGTTTTCTTGCCATGCTTCAGGAATCATCATCATCAATGCGTGTGGCAGGCTGCGACCAGACAGAACTAGGAGCTCAAGTGCCATGTCAAAGTTAGATGAATCCGAGCTGCCTTCCTGACAGATTGGAAGAAGCATGTCGATTTCAGCCTGAGTGAACAGGTCTGATTCTAGGATTGCTTCACGGGCTTTCATCCAGTTCAAGTTACCGCGAACTGTATTGATTTCGCCGTTGTGGGCAATGTAACGGAAAGGCTGTGCAAGACGCCATTTCGGGAAGGTGTTGGTAGAGAAACGAGAGTGTACCAGTGCCAGTGCAGTCACCATGGTCGGGTTTTGCAGATCGAGGAAGTACTGAGGTACTTGCTCAGTCGTTAACTGACCTTTGTACACTAATGTCTTGTAAGACATGGAGTTAATGTAGAAGTCGTCACCAATGTTCGAAACGCTTTCTAGGCAAACGCGTACGGTGTAATTACGAAGTACGTAAAGTTTGCGTTCTAGCTCTTCAGGCGTGATGCCAGGGCCGCCGGAGATAAACACGTGCTCAAATTGAGGCTCTGTGCTTAGAGGATCGGCACCAATCATGGAGTTGTCGGTTGGTAATACGCGGTAGCCGATGACTTCGAGATCTAAGCGTTTGGCATTACGCTCTAAAATGTCACGGCATTGTTCGCGTTTGTATTCGTCTTTCGGGAAAAGAACGACACCAACACCATACTTTTCAAACGAAGGCAGTTTAATGCCTAGCTTAACGGCTTCTTCTAATAGGAATTCATGAGGTTTTTGTAGCAAGATACCCGCACCGTCACCGCTGCATGGGTCACAACCTTGACCACCACGGTGTTCCATGCGAGCCAGCATATCCAATGCTTGAGTCACTACTTCATGAGATTTACGGTTTTTAAGGTGAGCAACAAAACCGATACCACAAGCGTCATGCTCCAGTTCTGGAGTGTACAGACCCTGTGGATTTTGCTCTCTATCTACCATAGATACATCCTTCCAGTTCAATGTCGACGCAAAAGTACCGGGCAGCAAATACTACCTAGACTATTGATTACGTCTTGTCCTTTATATTTATTATCGCCACCGATCTAGGTTGACCGGTCTTGATTCCTTTCCGTATCTCGCAGGAAAAGTTTTACGAGAAAAACAATCCTTGGTGGTATCCCTTTATTTATTATCACTATCTAGTGATTTATATAGGTAGGAGTGGGATAACACCGACAAATCCCGCAGTGTGCTTTGTAATAAAAGTCACAAAAATAACGGGGTTGTGTAAGTATCCTACAATTTTGTCACTTCAGAATGCAATGAAAAAGTCGGCGTTGTGACCCAATTTTTTCGTTTAATTATGCATTTTTAGTTTAACATTTACGCAACATGAACGATTTTTGCCTTTAATTATGCAAGTTTATTGATTTTGACCCGCATGATGGGTGTTTGAATTGATTAATATTGTGTGTTTTTTCTTGCAGGGATGTAATTTATTTACACAGATCGTAGTGAGATTGATTACGATTTATTGTTGGTGAGAATTTATGCAGTTACATGAGTTGGTCAATACAATCGGCCAAGATCTTCAGCGTCGATACGGTGAAAAGGTTCATAAGTTAACATTGCACGGTGGATTTAGTTGCCCTAACCGCGATGGCACGATTGGGCGGGGAGGATGTACATTTTGCAATGTGGCTTCGTTTGCAGATGAAGAAGTCCAGATAAAAAGCATTCACGAACAGTTAAAAGATCGCGCAGGTGAAATTCACAGAGCGAAGAAGTATCTCGCTTATTTTCAGGCCTACACCAGTACCTATGCCGAAGTACAAGTTCTCAAAAACATGTATGAGGAAGCACTAAAGGCTGCAGACATGGTTGGTCTTTGTGTGGGGACGCGTCCTGATTGCGTCCCTGATGCGGTATTGGATTTACTGTCGGGCTATGTACAGCAAGGTTATGAAATTTGGCTAGAACTAGGTCTTCAAACCGCCAACAATGACACCCTAAAACGTATCAATCGTGGTCATGACTTTGAGTGTTATGCCGAAATCACTAAGCGTGCGCGAACACTCGGAATCAAGGTTTGTACTCACTTAATTGTGGGTTTACCCAAAGAAACCCGCGCCGAAAATATTGAAACGCTGCAAAAAGTGTTGGCCGTGGGAACGGATGGCATCAAGTTACATGGCTTGCATATTGTCGAAGGTAGCACCATGGCGAAAGCTTGGCGTGCTGGAAAGCTAGAAGCCCCTGAATTAGAAGAATATGTTGCGATCGCCAGTGAAATGATTCGTATGACACCACCAGATGTGATTTATCATCGCGTTTCATCAGCAGCCAGGAGGCCCACGTTATTATCGCCTCTGTGGTGTGAAAACCGTTGGCTAGCGATGACGGAAATTGGTCGAGATCTCAGTGCTCATGGTGCTCAAGGGAGTCTTACGGGGAATACCTTTATCTATACTAAACCGGAATTAATAGCAGATCGCTCAATAAATAACTGATATATTTTAACCAGTGTTTTTTGAAGGTTTAAACGATGGATCAGTTACTCAATTGGCTTTGGGGTGGTCAAGGCGGTTATGGCTATGTCGTCTTGTTATTAATCGCAGGCGTGTGTGCGTTAGCACTGATCTATTTGCACTTTCAGACGTCACTTAAGAAACTAGTAACGGATTCTCCCTATCCAGTCATAGTGGTGGACACTAGCCATGCTCAGCTCTTGCTATCTAACCAGGCTGCGATGCAGTTATTAGGCATTCGCTCTTTGGGAACGGGGTATTTGTATCCTGCTTTATTCGATATTCATGAGCTTGAGCAGTTTCTCGATCGCTTCTCTAGTCGTCATTTTCGTCAGCAGGCTTTTGACTGGCGACTATCTGATAGTGAATCTATTAAAGTGGAGCTGTCAGGCAGAAAGAGTTTATTGCGCAATCATCGAGTTTGGATTCTTTATGCTCAGCCATATCAAGCCACTCACCAAGAGCAGCAACAAGAACTTGCCCAATTAATCATCGCACGTTCGGCATTAGACTCACTTTCAGAGCTAATTTGTACCCAAGACCGCCAAGGCAATCTGTTAACGACCAATCGAGCATTTGATCAATTCTGGCAAGGGCGAAGGGAAGAAGCTTGCGCATCCAAGACCTTGGGTGAGATGACCAGAAAAAGCGAACGTAAATGGACAACGGATCCACAAGGTCGAAGTTGCTTACTGGAAGTCAATCAAAACTCTCTTGTTTCGCCGAGTGGTGAGCTTATCGGTACGCTGTCTATTAGTCATGACGTGACTGAATGGCACAAGATGCAACAGAATCTGCGAGATGAAATGGAGCGTCGCAAAGATACAGAGGTGGCGCTAGCGCAAAGAGATACTATCTTACAAACGATTCTGGATGCCAGTCCGGACTCTATTGGTATTTTCAATGAGAACATGGTCTATCAAGCGTGTAATCAGCCTTTTGTTAAGGCGTTAGGCATTTCAAAAATTTCTGATTTGATAGGTAAGCGCCTCCAAGACGTGATTCCTAAAGAGATGTACGCGCGCTTAGCAGACAGTGACTTAGAAGCATTACGCCAGTTAGAGCCAGTTCGATACATAGATAAAGTCGTGAGTAGTGATGGTAAAAGTACGTGGTTTGATGTGGTGAAATCGCCTTTTAAAGATAAAGCATCAGGAACGAATGGTGTGCTGATCATGGCGCGTGATATTTCTGAGCGTTATCTTGCAGAACAAAAGTTGGAAAAAGCCAACCTAGAGTTAGAAAAATTGAGCTTTATGGATAGCTTAACTCAAGTATCGAACCGACGCCGTTTCGATGAACAACTGCAGGTATTGTGGTACCACCATGCTAGAGAAAAGCTGCCGCTCACCATCATGTTATGTGACATCGACTTTTTCAAAGATTACAACGACTGTTACGGTCACCAACAAGGTGATGAAGCGTTAGTCAGTGTCGCTACCGTGTTTACACAAGTCATCAATCGTTCTTCGGATTGTGTTGCGCGTTATGGTGGCGAGGAGTTTGGTTTTATATTGCCGAATACCACCACGGAAGGTGCGCGCAACGTAGCGCAGCGTATTCATGAGAAAATTCTACAGCTTGATATGGAACACGACAGTTCAGAAGCATCTGAACGCCTTACCGTCAGTATCGGTCTGGTCTCTTACATTCCTCAGCATGGTGATGAACCCGAAATGGGCATCGCTATGGCTGACAGTGCGTTATATCAAGCTAAAGCTGATGGACGTAATCGCACCTGTATTCACCCCAGTTCTTGCTAACGCTTTGTGACCGCTTGCTCTAAGTTGATAGCTGATTGTTTAAATCACCGTATTAAACACGTTAAACTTACAGAAGCCTGTGCGCTCGTTGGTTTATCTTTCTATCTCGTGTCACAAGCGCAGATCGCACCGTGTGTTTTTCACTAATCAAACAGACCTAAATTGCGTTAGGTCGAGTGCATTTACCTGTTTTTCATCATCGAATGGCGCTATCTAGCCACCACCATGGAGTAGTTAATGAAACCCATGAAAAATCTCGCCCAGTATTATGTCGACTTGCTAGTCAAACTGGGGATTGTTCGCTTCTCTATTTTGCTAGCCCTTGCGCTGGTGGCATTAGCTGTTGTGGTGCAGGTAGGGATTACTTTAGCTCTTAAAGGGCGAGTAGATGATATCGACATTGTCCGTTCGGTGTTTTTTGGTCTATTGATCACCCCTTGGGCGGTTTACTTCCTCTCTGTGGTTGTCGATCAACTAGAAGAGTCTCGCCAGCGTTTAACTAAGCTGGTGTCCAAACTGAAGGACATGCGTTCGCGAGATCAAGAGTTGAATTACCAACTTCAACAAAACATTGAAAAGCTTAACCAAGAAATTGAAGAGCGTATTAAAGCGGAAGAAGCACGTGAAGAGGCGATGCAAGACCTCGAAAACGAGGTGTTCCAACGCGAACGTACTCAATTAGAGTTGGCAGAACGTACCGCATTACTGCGTTCATTTATTGATGCCTCACCAGACTTAATTTACTACCGCAATGCGGATGGTGTTTTCTCTGGCTGTAACCGCGCGATGGAAGAGCTAACGGGCAAGAAAGAGCACCAGTTAGTCGGATTAAGCCCTTGGGATGTGTATAGCAAAGAAATCGCCGAGCATATCGTTGATACTGACCAAAAGGTTTTTGCCGATAATCAAGCGATTACTTACGAGCAATGGCTCGAATACCCAGATGGTCGCAAGCATTACTTTGAGCTGCGTAAAGTGCCATTTTACAGCAAAGATGGCCGCCACCTTGGTCTCGTTGGGTTCGGTCGTGATATCACTGAACGTAAGCGCCATGAAGAGTCGTTAGAGAAAGCAAGCCGCGACAAAACTACCTTCATCTCAACCATCAGTCATGAGCTGCGAACGCCGCTGAATGGCATTGTAGGCTTAAGTCGTATGCTTCTAGATAGTCCGTTGACAGAAGAGCAGCGTAAACACATGCAGACCATCAATGTGAGTGCGATTACGCTAGGTAACATCTTCAACGATATTATCGATATGGATAAATTTGATCGCCGTAAGTTAGAACTATTACCTGCGCCACTTAACTTCGAAGACTTCGTCGCAGAGATTGAGAGTATCTCTGCTCTGATGGCGGAACAAAAAGGGTTACGCTTTGACTTAGAACGTTTAAGCGACTTGCCAAAAGCAATTGAAGTGGATGCAACCCGTCTACGTCAGGTGATTTGGAACTTGGTCAGCAACGCAATGAAGTTCACCAAAGAAGGTGGCGTTGTGATGACAGTGAGCGCGGATGTCGAAGACGATTTTGCGACCATTATTATGGAAGTGGAAGACACTGGTATTGGTATCCCAGACGAAGAGCTAGATAAGATCTTTGCGATGTACTACCAAGTGAAATCAGGCAAGGACAACCTGCATGCGGTCGGTACAGGTATTGGTTTGGCGGTATCTAAGCAACTGATCAATATGATGGATGGTGACATTACGGTTACCAGTGAGGAAGGCTTTGGTAGCACTTTTACTGTATCGATCCACGTTCCGATTGTTGAACTAGCTGAGCCAGTCATTGATGCGAAACGCGACAATGTGCGCCTCAACATATTTATGGTCGAAGACATCGAGCTTAACGTAACTGTGGCTAAATCGTTACTTGAGAGCCTAGGGCACTCTGTCACCGTGGCAATGACGGGCCAAGAAGCGTTAGTGAACTTTGTGCCAGAAAAATACGACTTAGCGTTGTTGGATATCCAACTGCCTGATATGACGGGCTTTGATGTCGCCAATTATTACCGCAAGCATTATAACAATCTTCCTCCATTGGTCGCCTTAACTGCTAATGTAATGAAAGATCGTCGTGAATACTTAGATAACGGCATGGATGATGCGATCAGTAAGCCGCTGGCAGTGAATGCTATTCAGTCAGTGATTGATAAATTCTTCGCTCACCAGTTAGAACAACCTAAGGAAGTGGTGAGCGGTCCCGAAACAGTGGAAGAGCCAGTGCCTTCTCCTGTGATTGAGACACATTTGCTCGATATGGATATGTTAGAGTCTTACGTCGACATTGTTGGTGCAAAACCTGTCTACGACAGCATAAAAATGTTTGAAGATATGATGCCAGACTATATCGATGTCTTAGATTCGAACATGACAGCGAAAGATCAAGATGGGATTGTTTCTGAAGCGCATAAAATCAAAGGTGCTGCAGGTTCAATTGGCCTGAAACGTATCCAAAGTGTGGCGCAAAAAGCGCAATCGCCCGATATGCCTGCATGGTGGGAAAACATTTCAGACTGGGTTGAAGAGATCAAAAATGAATACCAAAACGATATTCAAGTCCTCAAAAGTTGGTTGGAACAAAGGAAATAACATGAAAAGAATCGCACCATTGGCGTTAGTCATGGCATTGATGGCAGGCTGTAGTTCCGTTCCAAATGTGAATTGGCAACAAAACAGTCAGATTACGATTAATGAGGTTAATGTTGAGCTCAAAAGTAATTTATGGGTGAACCTCATGCCGAATATTGGGGACGTGGAAGAGCAAAGTATTCAAGGTGCACTTTACCTCGAAGGAGATCAGTTACTTCCTGCAAATCTAACGGCAGAAGCTCTTATTATTAAACAGGGGCAAAAAGAGTGGTTGGTGGACAGTGCGTCTTTAGATACTCGAACGCACAGTGAAAGCCGATGGGAGGTGGCGTTCTCGTCTCACATTGATGTGAACACAGAAAAATCGGTTGATATCGCAGTGCTTCTAGACGATGCGGGTAAACAGCGTTGGTTAGTCGAAAAGTACGTGAAGATTAACAAGGTTTATTAACCGCAATGATGTTGCATTAGTCGTTAGACTCAAAACAAAAAGGGCTTGCTCAATGAGCAAGCCCTTCGGATATTAGCGGTTAAATCTAGTCTTCTAGATCGCCACAGAAGCGGTAACCTTCGCCGTGGATAGTGGCGATGATTTCTGGCGTGCCTGAAACAGACTCAAAGTGCTTACGGATACGACGAATCGTTACGTCTACAGTACGGTCGTGTGGCTTAAGTTCACGACCAGTCATCTTCTTAAGAAGATCTGCACGAGTTTGAATCTTACCCGGGTTCTCACAGAAGTGCAGTAGTGCGCGGAACTCAGAGCGAGGTAGCTTGTAGCTATCACCAGCAGGGCTTACTAGAGAGCGGCTGTTGATGTCTAGTACCCAACCGTTGAATTCATACTTTTCTACCGAGCGCTTCTCTTCTTGCACCGCGTTAGAGCTCATTGAGCGACTAAGTAGGTTACGTGCACGAATAGTTAGCTCACGTGGATTGAATGGTTTAGTGATGTAGTCATCTGCACCAATCTCAAGACCTAGGATCTTGTCTACTTCATTGTCACGGCCTGTCAGGAACATTAAAGCAATGTTCGCTTGCTCGCGTAATTCACGCGCTAGTAGAAGGCCATTCTTGCCTGGAAGATTAATGTCCATAATAACCAAGTTGACTGAGTTATCAGACAACACTTGGTGCATCTCTTCACCGTCACTGGCTTCAAAAACAGCGTATCCCTCTGCTTCAAAAATACTCTTAAGAGTGTTACGAGTTACTTGCTCATCTTCAACGATAAGAATCTGCGGGGTTTGCATTGGCGGTACCTAAATTTGTGACAAAATTGTGCTAATAGAATAAATTCTAGGCAAAAATATAACATACAGGTAATGTGATTTTGATAATAAATCAAGTTGATCAAAAAAACACTTCTTTCAGTTATCCGCCCTCCATGGAATTTTGCCAACTCACCAGTATCCAATGGCGACGTTTATTCTAAAGGGCTTGTTTACCTTTCATTTCCTGCTTTCAGTGGGGCCTGAAACGTAAACACCCTAAGATATTGAGCGGATTTTATATTGTTAACAGCATGCTAACAATGCTCAAATGTTAATTCCATTCAGTTTGTTGATTTATATCAATTGATGAAATGTAACTGTTATTAATCGTTTAAGACTTATGATAGAAAAAAGTAATACGAACATAGACGCTTCGTTATGGAATGCTTATTCAGAATCTTTTTTCAGATTCGAAGCCGAGTGGCGTGTTTCAAACTATGCTGTGATAACCGCTTGGAACCCATACAGTAACTTGAGGTCCAAAGAAGAGAACAGCATAAACAATCACGCGTTAGAAAAACAGCTACAGCACGTTAATTACGCGCCTGTCACGGTAGGTGATAGCGCTTTTACATGGTATGAGGAAAGCTTTGCCGTCGAGTTGTCGCCAGAGGTAGCCGTTGAATTGGCGAATGACTTTCAACAAAACGCGATTTATTACGTCATTAATGACCAACTTTATCTTATTGCGTGCTCGCAGCCGAAAGTTTTTCATACGTTAGGCTCCATTAAGCCTCGGCTCGTATAGAAGGTATAGAAAAGGATACTGCTCACTGAAGCACCGCTTGGGTGAGAAAATTCACGGAGGAAATATGAGAGACATTACACCCGATATTTGTGACCAATTTGAAGACCAAGTGAGCTTGCTTACTTTACCATTGCAGAACTTTGGTCAACGTAGCGCTTTTTACGGTGAAATCGTTACGGTGCGCTGCTATCACGATAACTCGAAAGTGCGTGAAGTACTGGGCGAAGATGGAACGGGTAAAGTATTGATTGTTGACGGGCATGGATCGTGTCAGAGAGCATTACTCGGCGATCAATTAGCGATACTCGGAATAGAAAATGGGTGGGAAGGCATCATTGTCTATGGTGCAATACGCGACGTAGCACAAATATCTCAAATGGACATTGGCGTTCAAGCTCTTGGCACCAACCCGTTTAAAACAGAGAAGCGTGGGATAGGAGAGGTAAACGTAACCTTAACGATGCAAAACCAAATCGTTCAACCTAAGCACTACGTTTACGCGGACTGGAACGGTGTATTGATTTCTAAGCAAAAGCTGGACTTCTAAAAACGAAAGCCTAGACCAACTTCAAAGCCTTGTTGCCAATCTTGGTAATCAAGAGTCGCGTGAAGATCCAGTTTATCGGTAATTTTTACGCGACTTGAGACTTCAGCCGCGAGGCTACTGTCGTCTTGGCGAATACCTTCCGCTGTTTCGTTCTTGTAAGAGCGAACTGTACTTTTCAGCGTGACACGATCATTAAAGTGATAGCTGATCCCACTCAAAAAACCACTTTGATTTTGGGTAGGAGAGTTATTGACTCGTGCACCGACATAAACGTCTACCGAATCAAAAAGTTCGTAAGCGTAACCCGTATCGATATTCCAAACATCAAAACTGTCAGACTGATAACTGTCGCTGGAAATGAATAGTTTATGAGGAGAAGGGGATGTTTTACCTGGAAGCGGCGGAAGCTCGTTGGCTAGACAAACACCAGGCACAAAAAACAGCAACAGAAAAAGCCCTCTTTTCATGTTCACCACTCCTTGTGTCAACTTTTTTATTAGTATGCGCCCAAAGCTTCTCACTATTAAAGCATAGAATATGAAAGCTAGCTCACCTATTTTCTAAATAATTCGATCCTATGAACATAAGTCACAGTTAAGTTGTTGTTATGTGTCACAACCCTCTCGAATTATTTGATCGTACGTTTTATGGCAAAGATCAGACTAGTTATTAGATAAAAAACCGAACTGGTGATGATGGTTAAGTCCTTTACAAAAACTAACTGTAGATTTTCAAATGATCAATAATGTGTAATTAACTATAAATATCAATGACATTGATTAGCAGAAATCTCTGAAAGATGGAAAAACAAACAATTTTTTGTTGACTATGTATCAGAAACTCGGTAAACGTAGAGTTAAGCAAACACAATTAACGTTGAATATTTATTTATGCCATCTAACAGCCTAGTAGTAATGACCACGACCATTATTATTACCGACACGACACATGTTGGGGCAGGCTGCTGAGCGAAAGAAATTCACAAAAAAGGCCTGTATCCAACAAGATACAGGCCTTTTTTTATGCTTTTTTTATCCAGAATTTAGACAAATTTAAGAAGATATACCGGAGGAAGGGATGCGAGTATTGAAGTTTGGCGGATCATCACTAGCTGATGCAGATCGCTTTTTGAGAGCGGCAGACATTATTGCCAATAACGCTCAACAAGAAGAAGTAGCGGTTGTTCTTTCCGCTCCTGGTAAAACAACAAACAAATTGGTTGCGGTCATTGAAGGCGCATTGCGCAATGGTGAAGCAGAACTACAAATCAAAGAGTTGGAGGAGTCGTTTAAAACGCTCTTCACTCAAATCCAAGCAGTACTACCCAATATCGATGGTTCAGCTTTCGATAACCAAGTGAAAACTTCTCTCTCTCAATTACGCCAATTCGTTCATGGCATCAATCTTCTTGGCATGTGCCCAAACAATGTTAATGCACGTATTATTAGCAAAGGCGAACGCGTTTCGATTCAATTGATGAAAGCGGTGTTAGAAGCCAAAGGCCAGCCAGCACATCTTATCGACCCAGTTGAATACCTATACGCAAAAGGTGATCACCTTGAAGCCATGGTTGATGTAGATGTTTCAACGCAAAACTTCCGCCAAAACCCTCTTCCTCTGGGCCATGTGAATATCATGCCTGGCTTTACCGCAGGTAACGAGAAAGGTGAATTGGTAACACTTGGTCGCAATGGCTCTGATTATTCGGCGGCGGTTCTTGCGGCGTGTCTGCGCGCAGATTGTTGTGAGATCTGGACTGACGTAGACGGTGTATACAACTGCGACCCTCGTTTAGTGGAAGATGCTCGCTTACTTAAATCTCTTAGCTACCAAGAAGCAATGGAGCTTTCTTACTTCGGTGCTTCCGTTTTGCATCCGAAGACCATTGCTCCTATCGCGCAGTTCCACATCCCATGTCTGATCAAAAACAGCTTTAACCCACAAGGTGCAGGTACCCTGATTGGGCAAGACACTGGTGAAGACAACCTGGCGATCAAAGGTATCACGACGCTAAACGACCTAACTATGGTTAACGTCTCCGGCCCAGGTATGAAGGGTATGGTTGGCATGGCAAGCCGCGTGTTTGGCGCAATGTCTTCCGCTGGTGTGTCTATTGTTCTTATTACTCAGTCTTCTTCTGAGTACAGCATTAGCTTCTGTATTGAGGCAGAAGATAAAGCAAAAGCGCAACAAGTACTGGCCGATGCGTTTGAGTTGGAACTGAAAGATAGCTTATTAGAGCCGGTCGAGTTTATTGATAATGTTTCAATCATAACGTTGGTTGGTGACGGCATGCGTACATCGCGCGGTGTTGCATCTCGCTTCTTCTCATCTCTTGCTGAAGTGAACGTAAACATTGTGGCAATTGCACAGGGCTCATCTGAGCGTGCTATCTCAGCCGTGATTCCTGAAGACAAAATCTCTGAAGCAATCAAAGCGTGTCACGAAAACCTCTTCAACTCTAAGCACTTCCTAGACGTCTTCGTGGTTGGTATTGGTGGCGTTGGTGGTGAGCTGGTGGATCAGATCGAGCGTCAACAGGCGAAGCTTGCGGAAAAAGGCATCGTTATTCGCGTGTGTGGCTTGGCAAACAGCAAAGGTCTTTTACTTGATAGTGAAGGTCTGCCACTCGAGCATTGGCGTGATCGTATGTCGGCAGCGACAGAAGAGTTCAGCCTAGCGCGTTTGATTTCTTTGGTTCAACGTAACCACATCATCAACCCAGTATTGGTTGACTGTACATCAAGTGAAGATATCGCGAACCAATACGCTGATTTCCTAGCAGCTGGTTTCCATGTCGTTACACCAAATAAAAAAGCAAACACAGCAAGCATGGCTTACTACCATCAGCTTCGCGATGTTGCGCGCAGCTCTCGTCGCAAGCTGATGTACGAAACAACTGTGGGGGCGGGTCTACCGGTAATCGAAAACCTGCAAAACCTAATCTCAGCGGGTGATGAGCTAGAGCGCTTTAGCGGTATTCTTTCTGGCTCTCTGTCATACATCTTCGGTAAGTTAGATGAAGGTATGAGCCTAAGTGAAGCAACTAATATCGCAAAAGAAAATGGTTTTACTGAACCGGATCCTCGTGATGATCTTTCTGGTATGGATGTCGCGCGTAAGCTTCTGATCCTGGCTCGTGAAGCAGGCATGTCTCTAGAACTAGAAGACGTTGTGGTTGATCAAGCTCTGCCACCAGGCTTTGATGATTCTGGTAGCGTTGATGAATTTATGGCGCGTTTACCTGAAGCAGACGCTTACTTTAAAGAGTTATCTGCAAAGGCAGCGGAAGAAGGCAAAGTACTGCGCTACGTTGGTGAGATTAATGAGGGCAAGTGCACAGTAAGCATCGCAGCGGTGGATGAAAACGATCCAATGTATAAAATCAAGGACGGTGAAAACGCACTGGCATTTTACAGCCGTTATTATCAGCCAATCCCACTAGTGTTACGTGGCTATGGTGCAGGCACCGAAGTAACGGCTGCGGGTGTATTTTCTGACGTGATGCGTACTTTAGGTTGGAAACTAGGGGTATAACAATAATGAGTTCAAGTGATATGGATGTAGTGGTTTATGCCCCAGCATCAATTGGTAATGTAAGCGTTGGCTTTGATGTGCTGGGGGCTGCCGTGTCTCCAGTGGATGGCACACTATTGGGTGACCGTGTATTGGTGAAATCTGGGGCTGATCCGTTCAGCCTTAAAACGGCGGGTGATTTTGTTGAGAAATTGCCAACTGAACCAAAAGAGAACATCGTCTACGACTGTTGGCTCGTGTTTGCTCGTGAGTTAGACAAAAAAGGCGTTGAGCTAAAACCACTTGAGATGACGCTAGAAAAGAACATGCCAATTGGCTCTGGTTTAGGCTCAAGTGCATGTTCTATCGTTGCTGCATTAGATGCATTGAACCGATTCCATGGACAGCCACTTAACGAGACAGAATTACTAGCGCTGATGGGAGAGATGGAAGGCAAGATCTCTGGTGGTATTCACTACGACAACGTTGCGCCATGTTACCTTGGTGGTGTGCAACTGATGCTTGAAGAGTTGGGTATCATCAGTCAAGATGTGCCTTGCTTTGATGATTGGTACTGGGTGATGGCGTATCCGGGTATCAAGGTATCAACGGCGGAAGCGCGTGAGATCCTACCATCTCAATACCGCCGACAAGATATCATCGCTCATGGTCGCCACCTTGCGGGCTTTATTCATGCGTGTCATTCTGGTCAGCCAGAACTTGCTGCAAAAATGATCAAAGACGTGATCGCAGAACCGTATCGTGAGAAACTGCTTCCAGGTTTTGCGAATGCACGTCAATACGCAGCGTCTGCGGGTGCATTGGCAACCGGTATTTCTGGCAGTGGTCCGACACTGTTCAGTATTTGCAAAGAGAAAGATGTCGCTGAGCGAGTTGCTCGCTGGTTAGAACAAAACTACGTACAAAACGAAGAAGGATTCGTCCACGTTTGTCGTCTAGATAAGCAGGGTTCGAAAGTAACAGGAAGTGAGCTATGAAGCTTTACAATATAAAAGAAAATGATGAACAAGTTTCCTTTGGCCAAGCCGTTCGCCAAGGGTTAGGTCGCAATCAAGGCCTATTTTTCCCATCGGAATTACCAAAATTTGAAGATATCGATGCGCTGCTTGCAGAAGACTTTGTCTCTCGTAGCACTAAGATTCTATCGGCGTTAATTGGAGATGAACTTACAGAGGAGCAAGTGAATGCTCTTGTTGATGCTGCATTCCAATTCCCTGCGCCAATTAATCAGGTCAAAGACGGTGTTTACGCTCTGGAACTGTTCCATGGTCCAACGCTTGCATTTAAAGACTTTGGTGGTCGCTTTATGGCGCAATCTCTTGCTGCGGTTTCGGACGGCGGCAAGATCACTATCCTAACTGCAACTTCCGGCGATACTGGCGCAGCCGTTGCGCATGCTTTCTACGGTATGGAAGACATCAACGTTGTGATTCTTTACCCGAAAGGCAAGATCAGCCCACTGCAAGAGAAGCTATTCTGTACGCTTGGTAAGAACATCCATACTGTCGCGATCGATGGAGACTTCGATGCGTGTCAGGCACTGGTTAAGCAAGCTTTTGATGATTCTGCACTGCGTGAAGAGATCGGTCTGAACTCTGCCAACTCAATCAACATCAGCCGTTTGATGGCGCAAATCTGTTACTACTTTGAAGCAGCTGCGCAAATGAGCAAGCAAGAGCGTGAAAACCTAGTGGTATCAGTACCAAGTGGTAACTTTGGTAACCTAACTGCTGGTCTACTGGCAAAAGCGCTGGGCTTGCCTATCAAACGCTTTATCGCGGCAACTAATGCCAATGACACTGTTCCTCGCTACCTAGAAACAGGTAAGTGGGAGCCAAAACCAACAGTCGCAACAACATCGAACGCGATGGACGTGAGCCAACCAAACAACTGGCCTCGTATCGAAGAGCTATGCCGTGTGAAAGAGTGGGGCTTGGAGACGCTAGGTAAAGGCGCAGTATCTGATGAGCAAAGCGCACAGTCAGTAAAAGATCTATACGCCATGGGTTACCTGTGTGAACCGCACGGTGCTATTGCTTACCGAGTGCTTGAAGAACAACTGCAAGACGGTGAAACCGGTCTGTTCCTATGTACTGCTCACCCTGCGAAGTTCAAAGAAGTGGTGGATGATATTCTAGAATCCGATATCGACCTTCCTGCACCGCTAGCGAAGCACGCTGCGATGGAGCTGCTATCGGAAGATCTCGACGCAGACTTTGACGCATTGAAACAAGTACTGCGCCGCGTGCAGTAAGCTTCAAAGTATAGTAAGTATCAAAAACAGAAATAACGAGAGGTGAATGAGTAATCATTCACCTTTTTTATTGTCGGTAAGTTTTGACTCTCTTTATGATTGAGAAACGAACTTAACTAAATGAGATGGAAAGAGAAGCATGCATTTTTTGATTTTTCTTGGCTCAGTGAGAAACAGCACGCCACCACGACCAGCCCGTTTAGGAATGCGAGTCAGTAAAGCGTGTGAAAAACTCATCGCGAGTCAACATTCGCAACATACGGTCGAAATCATCGACCCTTTGAATTACGACTTTGGCGATGTGTTTAAGCCCGAGTTTGCTTATCACCGCTCTAAAGTTCCGCAGCACCTAAGTGAGTTGGCAGATAAAATCAAACATGCGGATGGGTATGTGATGGTTAGCCCGGAATATAACCATTCGATGAGTCCTGCTTTGGCGAACATGCTTAACCATTTCGGCAGTTCGCTGTTTTCTTACAAGCCGAGTGCTATCGTGACCTATTCTGCCGGACAATGGGGTGGTGTTAGAGCTGCTGTTTCTATGCGTACCTTCTTATCTGAACTTGGATGTCTACCTGTCTCTGCGATGATCCACATTCCGAAAGCGCAAGAAGTGTTTGATGAACAGGGCGTTGCTGCGGATGAGTCGGAGCAGACGCAGTGGGACAACTATATGAATCGCACTATGCATCAAATGATTTGGTGGGCAGAAGGGGCGTCACTGCAAAGAGATAGGCTTGATCCAACCTCTTTAGCGCAAGCGTTTCAGAAAGATCCTTCGCAAAGAAATGCACCTTAGAGGCGAGTTGCTTTCCATTATAGAAAGGGTTTAGAGGGATTCTGAAACAAAAAAAGCTTGGTCATTGCAGACCAAGCTTTTTAAATTCTAGCGAGCTAGTTTACTGAGAGATTATAGAGTCTCAGTAAAAGTACGAGCGATTACATCACGTTGTTGCTCTGGAGTTAGCGAGTTAAAACGTACGGCGTAACCAGAAACACGAATAGTTAGTTGTGGGTATTTCTCTGGGTGTGCAACTGCATCTTCTAGTGTTTCGCGTTTAAGCACGTTCACGTTTAGGTGTTGGCCGCCTTCGATACGAGGAGCAGTTTCGATTGCAACTTCACGGCTTTCGTATTCACCTAGGTCGCTGATTGCGATAACTTGGTCTGCTTCGTAGCCAGCAGTTGCAGCAACACAACGAGCTTCATTTTTTTCGCTATCTAATAGCCAGATAGAGTTTAGTAGGTCGTCGTTTGCCGCTTTTGTAATTTGGATACCTTGGATCATCACTATCTCCTAGACCACTTACGTGGTGATTATTGGTGTTAATTTTCGAATTTTCGTTGAGCTGAGTATTATATAGCTAATATCCACTATTTTAATATTGATTTAAGTCAAAAAACAACCAAAAACATTATTTTTATTAAGGTGATTTTATTGAGTTAAATCAATAAAACCTTTGAAAACAAAATAATTACAATTTATTTGATAATATAAAAAATATTTAATAACTGATTTTGTTGTAAATTTACTACAAATTGAGATTAAAGTTTAAACTGGTTAACGCAACTATCTGTATTTAGGTAGCAATACTGAAAGTCTAAAGTGATTAAATGACAAACATGAAAAACAAGCTTGGGAATAAACTCATTGGTGCACATGTCTCTGCTGCTGGTGGGGTCGATCAAGCTCCGTTGAGAGCTCGTGAAATTGGCGCGAATGCATTCGCACTATTTACAAAAAACCAACGCCAGTGGGCGGCGAAGCCTTTAGAATCAAAAAACATCAGTGCGTTTAAAGCGAACTGTAAAATGCTGGGTTTCGGAGCAGAACATATTCTTCCCCATGATTCTTATCTGATTAACTTGGGTGCGCCGGAAGAAGAAAAGCTGAATAAATCCCGCGCGGCATTTATTGATGAAATGGAGCGTTGTAATCAGTTGGGGCTGACTTTGCTTAACTTCCATCCGGGTAGTCACCTAAAGAAAGTCTCTGAACAGGAGTGTCTCGCGACGATCGCCGAGTCGATCAATCTTGCGCATAAAGCGGTGCCGAATGTGATCGCTGTTATCGAAAATACGGCAGGTCAAGGCACTAACTTAGGCTGGAAGTTTGAGCACCTTGCTGAAATCATCGAGCAAGTGGAAGATAAAGATCGTGTCGGCGTTTGTATTGATACCTGCCATACCTTTACGGCTGGTTATGACTTACGTACAAAAGAAGATTGCGAGCGCACCTTTGCAGAGTTCGACCGTATCGTAGGTATGCACTATTTAAGAGCAATGCATCTAAATGATTCAAAAGTAGAGTTTGCCAGCAAAGTAGATCGCCACCATTCTCTTGGTAAAGGAGAGATCGGGTGGGATTGCTTTGAGTACATCGCGAAAGACCCTCGTTTTGATGGTATCCCTCTGATTTTAGAAACAATTGATCCAGATATTTGGCAGCAAGAGATCAACACGTTGCGTCAATTCCATTTAGCGGCCATTGACAGTTAATGGCGTAACCACAAAGTTGGCACCTTTCTTTCTTAGTCATTGAACATCAATCTCTGAATTAGCAAAGAAGGATGCCAACATGTCTCGACCACTCTCTTTTACTCCTTATGCTTACACTCGTCGCGTGCTTCGCTTACCGATGCCTAATCGTCACATTACCGGACAGGGGCACTTTCGAACGCCACAGAAGCATTAGTCTTTTATTACTTGTCTCAAGTTCGTGGTAAGTTTTTGTTTGTTTGAGTTTCGCTCGTTAGAATAGAAGCAAAATTTAGGACAGGAACTTTCCATGAATCAGTCACCCACTTGGCACGATGTGATCGGCGAAGAGAAAAAGCAGAGCTACTTTGTAGACACCTTGAATTTTGTTGAAGCCGAACGCGCCGCAGGCAAAGCTATTTTTCCTCCCGCAAAAGATGTCTTTAACGCGTTTCGTTTTACCGAGTTCAAAGACGTTAAGGTCGTGATTCTAGGACAAGACCCATACCACGGCCCAAATCAGGCGCATGGCCTGTGTTTCTCTGTACTTCCTGGCATTAAAACGCCACCGTCACTGGTTAATATGTATAAAGAGCTGGCGCAAGATATTGAAGGTTTCCAAATCCCTCAGCATGGTTTTTTGCAAAGCTGGGCTGAACAAGGCGTATTGTTACTCAATACGGTATTAACGGTGGAGCAAGGTAAAGCGCATTCACATTCAAAGACAGGTTGGGAAACGTTTACTGATCGAGTGATTGAAGCCATTAATCAGCATCAAGAAGGTGTAGTGTTCTTGCTGTGGGGGTCACACGCGCAGAAGAAAGGGCGCTTTATCGATCGCAACAAGCACCATGTGTTAGCTGCCCCACACCCATCGCCACTCTCAGCACATCGAGGCTTTTTCGGTTGTAAGCATTTCTCTCAAGCAAACCAGTTGCTTACATCACAAGAAAAAGCACCAATTAACTGGCATTTGCCATTAACGGTATAAATGAAGAGACAGCGATCATGGATGCTATGATCGCTGTTTTTTTGAGCATGCTCGAGGCTGATAGTAAATTTCTCATGTACACTTACTAAAAGTAGGTGTTAAGGAGAGACGCTATGATGATCGAAAGAATTCGACGCGAACATGGTTATATGGTTCGTCTGTTGGCGATACTGCGCCATAAGCTTAATGAGATAAAAAAAGAACGTGTAATCAACTATGCGTTAGTAAGCGAGATTGTTGATTACCTCTCTAATCATTCGGAGAAAGTACACCACCCGAAAGAAGATATCCTCTATCACCACTTTCTTGAACACTATGGTAAGCAACAAACCATGGAAAATTTAGAGAAAGAACATCTAGAGTTAGCGAGTAAAACCAGAGAGTTTTCATCCGTGATAGAGATGATCCTTCAGGATGCTGTTGTGCCACAAGACATGTTTGTCGCTCACCTAGAAGATTTCATAGAATCGCAAAGGCACCACTTGGAGCTAGAAGAGCGAAAAATTTTGCCTCTCATTGAAGAGTTATTTACCACAGAAGATTGGCAGCATGTCGAGAGCTTATGGAGCGTCAGTGAGGATGATCCTGTGTTTGGTGACACGATTGCTGATCGTTATAAGCAGTTGGCCGAACGTGTTCGTCAAAGTGATACTGAGTATGTTTAAGCCTGAGTGATGAAACCTGAGCGAGCGAAAGCCGTCTCTCGGGTTTGTGAGATACATTTCTTATTTATTGGGAATCAACCGAAAATTTAGTGTGCATATTTCTCGGCAAAAAGTACGGAAGATTCTCATTGAGTAATAATGGTATTCATACTTAAACCTTGGTACATAAACTCACGGTGTTTACGGTCACTGTAAACAAAAAACAAAAGGCACCTGTAAGGTGCCTTTTGTTTGAATTAGAGTTTAATGTCTTCCAAGTTATAATCGGTACAGACATCAAGTTCGCGCAGCTCTTTAAGCAAATTGCGTCTGTCGTTCATCTCTTCTATTTCACGCCACTTTCGCTTTACTGGTTTGGCACGAGATTTGGTTGTTGAGGTAGTATCCAGATTAAAAATGTCATCTAGTTGAAAGCCTTCCATAAGCCACCTTTACCTTTCTTAAGCTAAACTGTTGTAACCAGTCCTTGTGGAGTTTTTTAAGTACCACAATAGCCGTGAGAATAACCATGATATATTTCGCATTTGTGTCGGTAGCATGACATTTTCGTGCAAAAATATTCTCAAAATCACACTTTTTATTGCAACGATGTGGATAAAAAATGCACAAACGATCTCAAGAAAACGATTAAATAGAGAGATTTTCTATGTTAATTCGATTTGATGAATGGGTGCACTGCGCAAAGGTTAAAGTTGCATAAAATCAGTTTGATGGAATAGTGTTCAATTAGATGGTAAGTCACTAGCGTAAATTTATGTAACACCTTGTGAATACTAGCTTGTTCTTGTTTATACGGTTTGCCATTCCATTTTATGAAGAATAATTATTTATGTTGGTGTTTGGTAATTGAAATGTTGCGCAGTTTGAGTGTTAAGTCTTCTATTTATGTTATTTTTTGGTGACTTTATAGTGAAAAATAACAACATTATTCTTGTTGTTGCATATTGATTTTTGCGCTCCTAGGTTGCATTATCCGCCCGTCAAAAAATACGCTGGTACGTAAAATGGATGCATGAAGCGACGTTTACGATTCTAGATTGCCCATAAACATTACTTAAAAAGCTAAGCACACTTTGACACTTAGCAGGCAATTTGGTGGATGGCTAGGACGCATAGACTGGCGCAACTCACTTTGAGGTACACATGACAGACTTAATCAATTTGATGAACGATCTCCTCTGGGGCTCGATTCTGGTTTATCTTCTTGTTGGTGTTGGTATTTACTTCACCGTTCGATTAGGGTTCATTCAGTTCCGCCATTTCGGCCACATGTTCTCTGTTCTTAAGAACAGCCGTAAAGCAGACAAAGCTGGTATTTCCTCTTTCCAAGCGCTTTGTACTAGTCTTGCTGCACGTGTTGGTACAGGTAACATGGCGGGCGTTGCAGTTGCATTGACTGCGGGTGGTCCTGGTGCGATCTTCTGGATGTGGCTGATTGCAATGCTTGGTATGGCAACATCGTTTGCTGAGAGCACACTGGCGCAGCTATACAAAACCAAAGATGATGATGGCAACTACCGTGGTGGTCCTGCCTACTACATGGAAAAAGGCCTGGGCATGCGTTGGATGGGCGTGTTGTTCTCAGTTTTCCTAATCATCGCTTTTGGTTTGGTATTCAACGCCGTACAAGCTAACTCAATTGCCAATGCAATGAGCAACGCATTTGGTTGGAATAACCTGTATGTCGGTATTGCCGTTGTTTTACTGTCTGCAATTGTTATTTTCGGTGGCATCAAGCGTATCGCAAGAGTTGCTGAGATGATCGTTCCGATCATGGCACTACTTTATCTAGCCCTAGCGCTGTTCATCATGTTCTCTAACCTAGAGAAATTACCTGATGTATTGATGCTTATCTTTAAGAGTGCATTTGGTCTGCAAGAAGCAGCAGCAGGTGGTCTTGGCTACGCAATTGCACAGGCAATGATTAACGGTATCAAGCGCGGTCTATTCTCGAATGAAGCAGGTATGGGTTCTGCACCTAACGCGGCAGCTTCAGCAACACCTTACCCACCACACCCAGCGTCTCAAGGTTACGTACAGATGCTAGGCGTGTTCATGGATACGATCGTTATCTGTTCTGCGACAGTGGCTATCATCCTGATGTCTGGTGAGTATGTCGGTCAAGCAACAGAAGTGACGGGTATCGAGCTAACTCAGCGTGCATTGAGCTCACAAGTTGGCGATTGGGGCGGCATCTTTGTTGCTGTGGCAATCTTCTTCTTTGCGTTTACTTCAATCATTGCAAACTACTCGTATGCTGAAACGAACTTAATCTTCCTAGAGCACAATCATAAAGCGGGCTTAAGCATTTTCCGCGTTATTGTTCTTGGTATGGTGATGTTTGGTGCACTAGCTTCGTTACCAGTCGTATGGTCGCTTGCTGACGTCTCTATGGGTCTGATGGCGATAGTCAACTTGGTGGCGATCATCTTGCTATCTGGCATCGTGATTAAACTGGCCAAAGATTACAACCGCCAGCTTGGTGAAGGAAAAGTGCCAACATTTGATGCGAATGACTTCCCGGAGCTGAAATCTCAGCTTGAAGAAGGCATTTGGTACAACGATAAAAAAGACTAAGTGAGCTATCACTCATAGTTGAAAGCTATTAGTACGATGTAAAAAGCCATGCAGACAATGCATGGCTTTTTTTGTACCCTATTAAAAACAAAATTAGAGAAGGGAAAGTCATGCTTATCGTAGTTTCTCCAGCGAAGACTCTTGATTACGAGTCTCCGTTAGCGACAGAAAAATTTACTCAACCTGAGTTGGTCGAATACTCAAAAGAGCTTATCGATGTTTGCCGCAAACTGACTCCTGCTGATGTTGCCTCTTTAATGAAAGTGAGCGACAAGATTGCCGATTTAAATGTGGGCCGATTCCAAGAGTGGAGTGAAACGTTTACCACGGAAAACTCACGACAAGCCATTCTTGCATTTAAAGGTGACGTTTACACAGGGCTAGACGCCGAAAGTTTATCTGAAGCGGACTTCGAATATGCTCAAGATCATCTGCGTATGCTATCGGGTCTTTATGGTTTACTAAAACCACTTGATTTGATGCAGCCATACCGTCTTGAAATGGGTACCAAGCTTGCAAACGACAAGGGTACGAACTTGTACCAGTTTTGGGGCAATGTAATTACGGACAAGCTTAACGAAGCGATTTCTGCTCAAGGTGATAATGTCCTTATCAACCTTGCATCAAATGAATACTTTAAAGCGGTTAAGCCAAAGAATTTAGATGCGCAAGTGATCACGCCAGTATTCAAAGATTGTAAGAATGGTCAATACAAGGTCATCAGTTTTTACGCGAAGAAAGCGCGCGGTATGATGGCGCGTTACATCATTGAAAACCGTGTTGAGAGCGTTGCAGACCTGACTAAGTTTGATACGGCGGGTTACTACTTTGTGGAAGATGAATCCACGCCAACAGAGTTAGTATTTAAACGCGAAGAGCAAAAATAAAGCTAATTGAGACGTAGTCTACGTTAATCTCTATCAGCACAAACGAAAAAGGGTTGGCATTGCCAACCCTTTGTTATTTTCTAGCTTGAGCTACTTGGCCCCAACAAGATTACTTCTTCTTAGCGGTTTTCTTTTTCGCTACTTTTTTCTTGTCGTCTTTTTTCTTTTTCTTCTTAAACACAGGCTTTTTGTGTTTAGGACGCATCTCTTTCACGAAACGCTCTTTGATGTCTTCTTTCACATAACGTGCAACGCGATCCATCATTGGTTGGTCGTGTGCTTCTACGATTGAGATAGCGTTACCTTTCTTACCTGCGCGAGCCGTACGGCCGATACGGTGAAGGTAAACATCAGCCGTGCGCGGCATGTCGTAGTTGATAACGTGTGATACATCCGGAAGATCGATACCACGCGCAGCAACGTCCGTCGCGAGCAGAACGTTCACAGTTCCATCGCGGAAGCGAGAAATCGCATTGTTACGACGATCTTGCGGCATTTCACCTTGAATCCAAGAACATGGAATCTGTGCGCTTTCAAGCTGCGCTCGTAGCTCAGCCAAACGCTCACGAGTCTTTAAAAAGACGATAGTGCGCTCAGCTTGCTGAGTAATAATGTGTTTTAGTAATTCCAGTTTGTGTTCAGCATCATCAGCTCGGTGGTACCACTGAGCAATTTTCTTACGCTCACGCAGCGGCGATTTTGCGTCGATCTCTGCTGGGTCATTCAACAGATCAGCGGTAAAGCCTTCTACGCCTTTCCCTTCTAACGTTGCTGAAAACAGAAGGGTTTGCTTACGCCAGCGACATTCGTTAGATAGGCGATCGACAGTAGGAGCAAAACCCATATCTAGCATACGGTCTGCTTCATCAAGGATTAACCATTCGATTGCACGACAATCAAAACGTTCTGCATCAATGTATTCTTTTAAACGGCCAGGTGTCGCAACCACAATGTCTTGCGTTGTTGCAAGGATGTCGGCGTGCTCTTGGTACTGAACACCACCAGTGATGGTGAAAATGTTGAGTTTGGTATTTTTTGCCAAAGCACGTGCTTGATCGGCAATTTGCATCGCCAGTTCGCGAGTAGGCGTTAGGATCAAAATACGCGCAGGCCCAGGCTTACGACGAGGGAAGTCTTGCAAGTATTGCAATGCTGGCAGGACGAAGGCGGCCGTTTTACCAGTTCCTGTTGGCGCTGACGCTAGAATGTCACGACCGTCCAACGCTTGTGGAATCGCTTCTGCCTGAATTTTTGTTGGGCGTTCGTAACCCATCTCTTCAATGGCTTCAAGTAGGTTTTGGTCTAGATCAAGTTCAGCAAAGGTTCTGATCACAATGAGTTCTCCACAAGCAAAGCTTGGTTAATGGTTCGCCACAACAGCATAGAATACAAAAAGGTCGCACATTATAAAGTGATTGGTGATAAGGATCACATGTTATTTCACATCTTAAGATAAAACTCGCGGGTTAACTGGATGAAATCATCACTATAGCCGTCATTTGAACGGATAATTAAATGTGACGTCTGCAAATCGCAAGGTCGTTTTGACAGTTCAAATAACAGTCGGTGTACTGGTTTCTTTTCTGATGGTTGCACACGACAGATCCTCGATAGATACCAACCTTGGTTTAATGCTAGCTCAATGAACTGCTCGCCTTCGGTGATTGGTAACACAAAACTAGCTCTCCCTTCGTCATCAAGCAAATGATAGCAACGCTGTAGCAATGCGTTATGGCCTAGCGTATCAGTGTGCCTCGCGGTTGCACGTTGACTGTGTTTCGATTGCTCGCCGCTGTTGAAGTAGGGCGGGTTACAAATGATGCGTTGGAATGGATGTGTCGGCGTAAAGTACAGTATGTCGGTGTGATGCACACTTACACGATCTGACCAAGGAGACTGGGCCATATTTTTTTGCGCGGCAGCAAAAGCTGTTAATTCGATATCGACCGCGGTTATTTGAGCTTCCGTAAAGCGTTGAGCACACATCAGGGCAAGCAGGCCAGTGCCAGTGCCAATATCGAGAATTTTAGCGTCGTTAGGGCTTTGAATCCAAGCACCAAGCATTACCCCATCTGTGCTGACTGGCATACCACTCTCGCCGCCCTCAATACAAAATTGCTTAAAATTGAAGCCTTTAGTTTTCAGTTTTTTGTTCTTCATGATTGTTTTATATTTGCTCAATAATTAAGTAGATTGCTCTATTGTTTATTAATTGTATAGATTGTTGTTTTGTTGGTTATTAAATTGTATTGTTAATTGATCGAGATAAAGAACTGGTCTGTTATTTGGATCTGGTTATATCCACTGCTTTTAAGTTTGAAAACTAAATTAATATGGTGTTTTTTTCTTAAAGGTTGCCAAATGATGAGTCTTTCGTCATTATGCGGCGAAAATTTTATAGATTGAACCACGTGTACTTATTGACTTTAGGTATACAAAAAGTGGTCTAAGCATACACAACATTCATTAATTAAAAGACAAGGGTTATCTGTGAAGCAGACGTTAAAACTAACAGATATTATCGCAGTAGGCTTTATGCTATTTGCGTTCTTTTTAGGTGCGGGCAATATTATCTTTCCACCTCTAGCGGGTCAGTTAGCGGGTGAAAACTTAATGCCAGCTATGTTTGGTTTCTTGCTAACAGCGGTAGGTCTACCTCTTATTACTATCGTTGCTATTGCTGTTGCTGGTGGTTCTTGGGATCACTTGACGCAAGATCTTCCGAAAAAAGCGGCAGTTCTTATGGCTGCACTGATTTTCATCATCATTGGTCCTGCGTTTGCAGCGCCTCGTACTGGCCTAGTGGCTTACGAGATGGCGGTGAAACCTTTCTTCCTTGAGGCGTCACAAACGCATCTGACAGCGTTCTCAGTGATCTTCTTTATCGCAGCGATGATGTTCTCATGGTTCCAAGGCCGTTTGATCGATCTTATCGGTAAAGTACTGACACCAGCATTGTTCGTTGGTTTGATCATTCTTGCTGTCGCTGTCTTCCTTGATCCTCAGGGCGATATGATTGGCGCGCACGGTGAATACCTAACGCAGCCTCTGACCAAAGGCTTCTTAGAAGGCTACAACACAATGGATACGTTCGCGTCATTGATGTTTGGTATGCTGATGGTTGATGCACTGCGCGGTAAAGGCATTACTGAGCGCTCTGCAACTACTAAATATCTGATCTATGCAGGTTGTATTGCTGCTGCTGGTCTTGCGTTTGTTTACATCTCACTATTTTACTTAGGTGCGACGAGTGCAACGGTTGCTGCTGGTGCTGATAATGGCGGCCTAGTGCTTAGCCAATACGTTCAAGCGTTGTTTGGTCCATACGGTCAAATCGTTCTGTCTGTCATCGTATTGCTAGCGTGTCTGACAACCGCGATTGGCTTGATTTCTGCGTGTTCAGATTTCTTCAGCTCGAAAACACCACTGTCATACAAGCAATGGGTACTGATTAATGGTTCTGTTTGTGCATTGGTTGCAAACGTTGGTCTTGCACAGCTGATTTCTCTGTCAGTGCCAGTATTGTTTGCGCTGTACCCTGTGGCGATTGCGTTGGTTGCACTAACATTTGTGCGCAGCAAACTGCCAAATCCACGTTTTGCTTACCGCGCGGTACTGCTTGTATCTCTGTTGTTTGCGTTGGTTGATGCGGCAAAAGTATCGGGTATTGATGTTTCTGCGTTTAACATGTTGCCACTATTCGAAGTCGGCATGGGTTGGGTGCTTCCAACATTTGCGGCTATCGTGTGCATGTTCTTCATCGCGAAACCTCGCCCAGAACTAGCACAAGAAACCGCGTAATCACTTCGCGTTATCAAGATAATAAAAAGCCCGATGAATTACTTCATCGGGCTTTTTACTTTTTAATGATGACGTGTTTGCGCTATTAAAGCGTGTCGTGGAATTCCACAAGAACTTGTTCACACCATTTTTCGATGCGTTCATCACTCAGTTCGTACTGTGAGTCTTCATCTAACGCAAGTCCAACAAACTTGCTGCCATCTTCGATCAGTGCTTTCGATGCTTCAAATTCGTAGCCTTCATTTGGCCAGTAACCGATAAAGGTTGCGCCTGTGGCTTGTAATTCATCGTGAAGTAAGCCCATCGCATCTAAATACCACTCTCCGTAACCTTCTTGGTCACCCAGGCCAAACAGCGCTACAACTTTGCCTTTCAGTGGCGTGGTCGCGATGTCTTGCCAAATCGCGTTCCAATCTTCTTGAATTTCACCAAAATCCCAAGTTGAGATGCCAAGGAGTAATAAGTCGTAGTCCGCCATTAGTGATAACGGTGTCTCTTTCACATTGTGAATGTCGACAAGGTCTTCACCAATAAGGGTACGAATTTTCTCTGCTGCCATTTCTGTGTAGCAGGTCGTTGAGCCGTAAAAGAGTCCGATTTTCATTATATTCGTCGTTATTTGTGTTGCTGTTGTGGAAGATTCTAACCATAAATTGAGGAAGATTGCAGCGAATATCCTATGTGGGATGATTTTTTATGGTATTGGATTGGCAGGTGCTTTAATCTAAATACTGTAAATATAAACAGATAAGGAAGCATTCATGACGGCACAACAGCCTGTCAATCAACAAGATTTTTCGCTTGTTGAGCAATTCTTAGATGCGATGTGGATGGAGCGTGGCCTATCAGAGAACACGTTGGCTTCCTACCGAAACGATTTAATGAAGCTGCTCGTGTGGATGGAAAAACATCGATACCGTCTTGATTTTATCAGTTTGTCTGGCTTGCAAGAATATCAAAGCCACCTTGTAGATTTAGATTACAAACAGACGTCTCGTGCGCGTATGTTGTCGGCGATTCGCCGTTTATTCCAATACCTGCATCGTGAGAAGGTGCGCGCTGATGACCCGAGTGCGCTCTTGGTTAGTCCTAAACTGCCACAACGTTTACCCAAAGATATTAGTGAAGAACAAGTGGACGCGTTGCTCGAAGCGCCAGACCCGAATGACCCTATAGAATTGCGCGATAAAGCGATGCTAGAGCTACTCTACGCAACAGGATTGCGTGTGACAGAGCTCGTCAGTTTGACCATGGAAAATGTTAGCTTGCGCCAAGGGGTGGTGCGCGTGACAGGTAAAGGTGGTAAAGAACGCCTGGTTCCTATGGGGGAAAATGCGGTCGATTGGATCGAGACGTTCATTCAACAAGGGCGCCCTGCGTTACTTGGTGATACATCATCCGATATTGTTTTTCCTAGTAAACGCGCAAGGCAAATGACTCGTCAGACGTTTTGGCACCGTATTAAGTACTATGCTTTGATAGCAGGGATTGATACTGATCAGCTGTCGCCGCACGTACTGCGTCATGCCTTTGCCACGCATTTATTGAACTATGGCGCAGATCTCAGGGTCGTACAGATGCTTTTAGGACATAGTGACTTATCGACCACGCAAATTTATACTCACGTGGCGACTGAACGATTGAAGCAGATCCACAGTCAACACCACCCAAGAGCGTAACATTGGTTAGATTCATCCATGTCTTCTTGGAAAAACGATTTTACATTAAGGTGAATTTCATGAGCGTATTACGCCGACTAACTCTGCTGACTTTACCATTTTTTGTTACCGCTTGTGGTGCAGAAGAAAGTCAGGCTCAAACGGAGACTCCTGCGCAACAAGTAGCGCCAGCTGCACAAAGCGGCTTTGATGAAGCAGCATTAAAAACTAAGTTCTCAAAGCTTGGTTTATCTATCGTTGATATTCAACCATCAGACGTCGCTGGCTTATTGGAAATTCAAACCAATGGCGGGATCCTGTTTGCTTCAAATGATGGTAGCCACTTTATCGCCGGTACGCTTTATGCCATTAATGATGATGGCAGTTACAAAGATGTCATAGCAGAGCGTCAAGCGCCGCTTAACGCCGAGAAAATTGCGCAGTTCTCCGATAGCATGATCGAATACAAAGCCGACGATGAAAAGTACGTTGTGACCGTATTCACTGATATCACTTGTGGTTACTGTGTGCGTCTGCATAGCCAAATGCAAGGCTATAATGATCTAGGTATCACAGTGCGTTACATGGCTTACCCTCGCCAAGGTGCAACTGGCCCTGTGGCAGAGCAAATGGCAACGATTTGGTGTGCTGAAGAGCCGGCGTCGGCAATGCACAACGCGAAAGTGAATCGTACATTTGATAACCCTGCGAAAGACTTAAAACAGTGTAAAGAAACCATCCAGGCGCATTACAATCTAGGTCGCCAATTGGGTATTTCTGGTACGCCAGCAATCTTCTTACCGAATGGCGAAATGGTTGGTGGCTACCTACCACCTGCAGAGCTATTGAAACGTTTAAAGCAACTATAATCCATTAGGAGCAGAGCCGGCAAAGTTGTCGGCTCTTTCAAGCATGATAGAAATTCAACGACGTCCTGAACCAGATCTTTCCCTTCTTCCTGATTCCATTCCTCCGATTCTTAAACGTATCTACATCAACCGTGGGATAACGGATCTTTCACAATTAGAAACGTCGGCCCGTGGGTTGCATTCATATCAAAAACTCGGGGGGATTGAGCAAGCTGTCGATCTTTTGTTTCAGGCGATAAAAGAACAAAAACGCATCATCGTTGTCGGTGATTTTGACGCTGATGGCGCGACAAGCTCAGCATTATCAGTGCTCGCGCTGCGCATGCTTGGTAGTCACAATGTGGATTATCTAGTGCCAAATCGTTTTGAAGACGGTTATGGGTTAAGCCCAGAAGTCGTTGACCAAGCCCTAGAGCTTGGCGCTGAGATGATCATGACGGTGGATAACGGCGTCTCATCAATCGAAGGCGTGCGTTACGCAAAAGAAAATGGCATTACCGTGCTCGTTACCGATCACCACTTACCAGGACAAGTGTTGCCTGATGTGGATGCAATGGTGAACCCAAACCTTGACAGCTGTAGCTTTCCATCTAAAGCGCTTGCGGGTGTGGGGGTCGCGTTTTATCTCATGATGGCACTATGCGTTCATATGCGAAAACACAATTGGTTTGCAGAACAGGGGATGCAAGAGCCCAAGTTGATGGAACTGATTGACCTTGTTGCACTGGGTACCGTCGCCGATGTCGTTCCATTGGATGAAAACAACCGCATTCTTGTACACCAAGGTTTGCAACGTATTCGTGCGGGCAAAGCGCGTCCCGGCATCCAAGCGTTAATTGAGGTCGCTAAGCGCGATGCGCGTCGTTTAGTTGCGTCCGATTTTGGCTTTGCTTTAGGTCCACGTATTAACGCAGCAGGCCGTCTTGATGACATGTCTTTCGGTGTTGAACTGCTGATGTGTAACAACATCCACGCAGCTCGTCGCATGGCAAGTGAATTGGATGGCTTAAACCAGACTCGTAAAGAGATTGAAGAAGGCATGAAGCAAGAAGCGATGGCTTTCTGTGAGCGCCTTCAGTTTGGTGAAGGCAATGAGCTTCCTTATGGCTTAGCCTTATTCCAACGTGATTGGCACCAAGGTGTGATTGGTATTTTGGCTTCGCGCATTAAAGAGAAGTTTCATCGTCCAGTCATTGCATTTGCTGATGGTGGAGAAGGGACGATTAAAGGCTCGTGTCGTTCTATTCCGGGGCTACACATGCGCGATGCGTTGGATTTCATCGACACGCAAAACCCGGGTTTGATCATCAAGTTTGGTGGACACGCCATGGCAGCAGGCTTAACGATTAAAGAGCAGGATTTTGAGCGTTTCAGTCGTTTGTTTGATGAAGTGGTAAAAAAGGAACTCGATGAAGCGGCGCTAAAAGGCGTGATCATGTCAGATGGCGAACTTAAGCCGGAAGAGTTCTCTATGCATGTTGCTGAACAGCTGCGATCGGGTGGCCCTTTTGGACAAGCTTTCCCAGAGCCAATCTTTGATGGTGAGTTTAAAGTACTGCATCAAAAGCTGGTGGGTGAGAAGCATCTTAAATTGATGTTAGAGCCGCTTTATAAAGGTCACCCTACCAATGTGATGATCGACGGTATTGCATTCAATGTTGATCTACGTCGATGGCCAGATGCATCGGTTAAAACAGTACGTCTCGCGTATAAGCTGGATGTGAATGAATTTCGTGGTAATCAATCATTGCAATTGATGATCGACCATATCGAAGCTAAGTAATACCTAGATTAACCTTTCTTATAGAGTACGGTTGCCCCTAAGTGGGTGTAAAATTTTATGACCGTGCTCTCTCTCACCGCAATCTGATTTCTCATCCGAAATTTTCCTGTATCTCGGTCACATTTTTCAGTAGAATTTCTCGGTTAAATTCTATTCTAAAATGTTGAGTAAACATGTTTGAAATCAATCCAATTAAAAACCGTCTGCAGGACGTGTCTCAGCGCACAAATGTCCTGAGGGGGTATCTTTGACTATGACGCGAAGAAAGAGCGTCTAGAAGAAGTCAACGCAGAACTTGAACAACCAGATGTATGGAACGAACCTGAGCGTGCGCAAGCACTGGGTAAAGAGCGTGCATCACTAGAAGCGGTTGTTGAAACCATTGATCAACTAGAGCAAGGTGTGGAAGATGTAGAAGGTCTTCTTGAGCTGGCTGTAGAAGAAGAAGATCAAGAAACATTTGACGAAATTGAACCAGAACTTGCTGAGTTGGAAGAGAAGCTAGAAAAGCTTGAATTCCGTCGTATGTTCTCTGGCGACCACGATAGCTCTGATTGTTACATCGATTTGCAAGCAGGTTCTGGTGGTACAGAAGCACAAGACTGGACTAACATGCTGCTGCGTATGTACCTACGTTGGGCAGAAGCGAAGGGCTTCAAAGCTGAAGTGATTGAAGTCTCTGAAGGTGAAGTCGCGGGTCTTAAGTCGGCAACAGTTCGCATCTCTGGTGAGTATGCGTACGGTTGGTTACGCACTGAAACGGGCGTTCATCGTCTTGTTCGTAAATCTCCGTTCGATTCAGGCGGTCGTCGCCATACGTCATTTGCTTCTGCGTTCATCTATCCAGAGATTGATGAAAACATCGACATCGACATTAATCCTTCCGACCTACGTATTGACGTTTACCGTGCGTCAGGCGCAGGTGGTCAGCACGTAAACACCACAGAATCTGCGGTACGTATTACGCACGTACCTACGAACACAGTGGTTCAGTGTCAGAATGACCGTTCTCAACATAAGAACAAAGATCAGGCAATGAAACAGCTTCGAGCGAAGCTATTTGAGCTTGAATTGCAAAAGCAAAATGCGGAAAAACAAGCTAATGAAGACGCTAAGTCTGACATTGGCTGGGGTAGCCAGATCCGTTCTTACGTATTGGATGACTCACGTATTAAGGACCTCCGTACGGGCATTGAAAACCGTAATACTCAAGCGGTTCTTGATGGCGATCTGGACAAATTTATTGAAGCTAGCCTGAAATCAGGTCTATAAAGCTTTTCACCGACAAAAACAGGATACATCGAAAATGACTGATGCTGTTCAAAACGAAACTGTACTAGAAGAAAATAAGCTGATTGCTGAACGCCGCGCTAAACTGGATGCAATCCGAAAGAGCTGCAAAGCGAACGGCCATCCAAACGACTTCCGTCGTGACGCACTAGCGGGCGACCTTCAGAAAGAGTTCGGTGAAAAGACGAAGGAAGAGCTAGAAGAGCTTAACCACGTAGTAGCAATCGCAGGCCGTATCATGGCTAAACGTGGTCCATTCTTGGTAATTCAAGAAACTTCTGGCCGTATCCAAGCTTATGCTGACAAAGCGGTTCAAAAAGTACTTAAAGAAAAATACCAAGGTCTAGATATCGGTGACATCATCGGTGTTAAAGGTGCACTTCATAAGTCTGGTAAAGGTGACCTATACGTGAACATGGAAGAGTACGAGTTGCTAACCAAAGCACTACGTCCACTTCCAGAAAAGTTCCACGGTCTAACTGACCAAGAGATGCGTTATCGCCAACGTTACGTTGACCTGATCGTTAACGAAGACTCTCGTCAAGCGTTTGTAGTACGTTCTAAAGTAATGTCTGCAATCCGCAACTTCATGATCTCTAAGCAGTTCATGGAAGTTGAAACGCCAATGATGCACGTTATCCCTGGCGGTGCGAGTGCGCGTCCATTTATCACGCACCACAACGCACTAGACATGCCAATGTACCTACGTATCGCGCCAGAGCTATACCTGAAGCGTCTAGTTGTTGGTGGTTTTGATCGCGTATTCGAAATCAACCGTAACTTCCGTAACGAAGGCCTTTCTCCACGCCACAACCCAGAATTCACAATGATGGAATTCTACATGGCGTACGCAGACTACAAAGATCTGATGGACCTAACTGAAGAACTACTAAGCTCAGTGGCGCAAGAAGTTCTAGGTTCAACGTCAATGCCTTACGGTGATGAAACGGTTGAGTTTGGTGGTACTTACACTCGTATGAGCATGTTCGAAGCAATCAAGCACTACAACCCAGACCACGCGCAAATCCAAGCGCTAACAGAAGAAGACCTACAAAACCGTGATCTAATGGTTTCTATCGCGAAATCTGTTCACGTTGAAGTAGAACCTTTCTGGACATGTGGTCAGCTTCTTGAAGAGATCTTTGGTGAAACAGCAGAACCTAAGCTAATGCAGCCTACGTTCATCACTGGTTACCCAGCAGATATTTCTCCACTAGCTCGTCGTAGCGACGATAACCCGTTCTTTACAGACCGCTTTGAGTTCTTTATCGGTGGCCGTGAAGTAGCGAACGGTTTCTCAGAGCTTAACGATGCTGAAGACCAAGATGCACGCTTTAAAGCACAGGTTGAAGCGAAAGAGTCTGGTGACGACGAAGCAATGTTCTACGATGCAGACTACATCACTGCTCTAGAGCACGGCCTACCGCCAACAGCAGGCCAAGGTATCGGTATCGACCGTTTGGTTATGCTACTGACTAACACGCACACTATCCGTGACGTGATCCTATTCCCTGCAATGCGCCCGCAAGCGTAATTCGATAGGATGAGTAAAAAACCACCTTCGGGTGGTTTTTTTTTGCCTTTTAGTTAAGTTAATTCAAGTTGTTGCATTTGCTTTTTAATGGGATATGCAAATAAACATTCGCCAAATCTCAATCTATTGCATAGTCTTAATACTGAGACAGACGTGAGGGGGCGGAGTCTCGATAATGTTACCCGCTCGCAAAGATAAGTTTGTGGCACAAAATTTCTATTAACAATGAAAAAGGGTTAGAGAATGGCTGGGCAGTTTAAGATGGATTCCATCCCGGGATCGCTTGTGGTAGTTGGCGGTACTTATGAGCCTTGGTTATCGGTACTGGAGCAAGTGGGCTGGAAGTGTCATCAAGTAGGTGACTTACGCAAAGCTAATACGCTGTTAGAAGATATTGGTCCATGTATCGGTATTGTTGATCTCAGCCATGACGAGTTCAGCTTGAATGGTTTGGCGAACTTAGTCAGCTCTCACAAACACGTACGTTGGTTAGCGTTTATTCGTGAATCTCAGCTTGGCACTGACACCATATGCCAGTTCATTGTTAACTTTTGTATCGATTTTTTCACAGCGCCGATCCCAGATGCACAGTTATTAAGCACAATAGGTCACCAGCTTGGCATGCTTAAGTTGGAGAAAAAAGTTTGGCCTAGTTTTGGTAGCAGTTTAGATATGGGTTTGATCGGTGAATCTATCCCGATGAAACGTTTACGCGATCAAGTGAAGCGCATTGGTCCAACGGACGTCAGTATTCTGATTTCTGGGGAAAGTGGGACTGGTAAAGAGGCGGTTGCTAGGGCCATCCATAAAGTCTCTTCACGCTCTCATAAACCGTTTATGGCAATTAACTGTCGCGCACTCAATGAACAACGTTTCCAAGCTGAAGTATTTGGTATTAACGCCGATGAAGATATGGAAGCATGCCTGCTTGAACAAGCAGATGGAGGCACCGTGTTGTTTAACGACATTCTTACCATTTCAAAAGAGCAGCAAATGAATCTGCTGAGATTCTTGCAAGAAGGCACCATTGATACCAAAGATGGCGTAAAAGCGGTTAACGTGCGTATTCTTGCTGCTAACTCGTCAGATGTTGAAAAAGCTTTGATTGACGGTGACTTCAATGAAGAGCTTTACCATTACATCAACGTTCTGCGCATCAATGTCCCTAGCTTGAAAGAACGTGCGAGTGACATCGCATTGCTGGCTCGTTTCTACTTACAAGAGTTCTCAAAAGAGTACAACTCGCAAGCAAAAAGCTTTTCTGAGGATGCATTCAAGGCACTGACACGTTATTTCTGGCCTGGAAATGTGCGTGAGCTGATGAACCAAGTGAAGCGAGCGGTATTAATGTCCGACAGCGTAATGATTGAAGAGCATCACTTAGATTTACCTCAACGTAATGACTCAAAGCGCAGCTTGAAATCAATCCGTGAGAAGAGTGAACGTGATGCGTTGCTGGTTGTTTTGGAATCTCATTCTGGTCAAGTTTCAAATGCGGCGAAAGAGCTCGGAGTTTCGCGTGCAACCATGTATCGACTACTTAATAAACATAACTTGATTTCCGAACAAGCCATGTAGTTGGCCTTTCCCTGTGTTAAATAGGCGAATAAATACAATAAAAGAGAGTGGCCACAGAGCTGCTCTTTTTATTTTTTGTTTGGTTTGATTTATAAAATCCGCAAATTTATATATTCCTCAGGTGAATATGTTATACATAAAAGTATATGAAACTAAATTGCGGTGTATTGATTTGTTTTTAATCAAAAAGGCAAAAAATGTTTGATATATATTCATCAAAGCTTACAATTTAACCGTAACTCAATGAGTTATACCTTTCATAAACGGATTAATTTTTAGCTAGGAGGCGCAAGATGAAACATTACGTTGTTAACACCACTGCTTGCGCTGATCGTATGCCTATCGCTCCGATAACCCTTAAATCGGATGATACCAATACCACTGGCTCACAAGATAAAAATTAATCCGTAACCTATCATATTTATTACTAGGCTGCGGGAAAGTAGCGGCTTAGTATCAACAGAATATTTCTGTTCATTTTACGCACTATTTTTCCCAGTCGAATACATCGATAATCGGAGAAAATATTATGCGTCACTCTATTTACTTACAATTGGCCACTTTGCTATTGAAAGCAGACCTTAAACGCGAAGAAAAGCAATGGCAGCGAACCATACGCCGAACTGCTCATGATATTCCATGGACGAATGTTCATCTATTGAGAGATATTGGTTTAGATCGCGATGGTCGTTCTACACGTGCCAATGTTCCGGATGCAGTAAAAGTTGAACGTCGAGTTCGTCACCTTCGTCGAGTTTTAACGTCGCGAATAATGACGTAATCGTTAGCGTGTTGGACTGACTGAGTTGCTAACGAGTCATTCAACACGCTTAACTTTTTATATGAAGTATGACTTCATTGGATAAAACAGCTGATCTTGAAGATCAGCTGTTTTCGTTTGAAGGTGGTACTGTTAAGGGCAAGGATTCGAGTAAGTTGTACCTATTGCTTGAATTTCAGTAAGTAGTTCGTCGCTAAGTTGCAAATCAATACTGTCGATATTGGCTTTTAATTGGTCTAGGTTTGTTGCTCCTATAATGTTAGAAGCAACAAATGGACGCTGATTGACAAACGCGAGCGCCATTTGTGCAGGGTTTAGACCATGCTCTTGAGCTAAATTGACGTAAGCTTCGGTCGCTTTAACACCTTGTGGAGTGAAGTAGCGCGCAAAACGCTCCCACTTAGTGCATCGAGCGCCTTCAGGTTTTGCCCCGTTTAGGTATTTACCACTCAGGCAGCCAAATGCCAAAGGAGAGTAGGCAAGTAACTGAACGCCTTCGTAATGGCTGATTTCAGACAAGCCAACTTCGAAGCTGCGGTTCAATAAGTTATATGGGTTTTGAATGGAGACAATTCTTGGCAAATCGTGTTTTTCTGCCAAACGCAGTAGCGACATCACCCCCCACGGCGTCTCGTTGGATACGCCGATATAGCGCACTTTACCTGCATTCACTAATTCAGTAAGCGCTTCCAACGTTTCAATTAACGTGACTTCTTCTTGTTTGTCAGGGTATGGGTAGTTGAGTTGACCAAAGCAGTTGGTTTGACGCTGCGGCCAATGTAGTTGGTACAAATCGACATAATCGGTTTGTAGACGATTAAGGCTGTCATCAATTGCTGTATGGATGTGGCGACGATTAAGGCTCATGTTGTCTCTAATGTGAGGAACATTTCGAGGGCCTGCCACTTTTGTTGCCAGTACTACTTTTTCTCTTTTGCCGCTTTTTGCTAACCAATTACCGATGTATTGCTCGGTGAGCCCTTGTGTTTCCGAGTTTGGCGGTACAGGGTACATCTCTGCGGTATCGATGAAGTTCACCCCATGATCGAGGGCAAAGTCGAGCTGCTCAAAGGCGTCCTTTTCTGTGTTTTGCTCGCCAAACGTCATAGTGCCGAGGCAGATTTTACTGATCTCAAGTGATGAGTGCGGTAGTTTTGTGTATTGCATATCACGTCCTTGAAGAGTTACCGACTAAATAAGTGACTCCAATATAGGGGATTTTTAGCCGCAATCGCAAATGATTTACGTATAAAGGAAGAGCAAACTCGAAAGCTACAGTTAGCCTAACTACACTTAAATGATCGTGTGAAGGAGGTATGTTATGCAGAAGCATCAATTGGACATGTGGCTACATGGTCCACATAAAGATACTTATAAAACTCCCAAAGTATTTGTGATTGGGTGTTCTGATGTCTCTGACTATCTTTTAGCTGTGGAGTACAAGCATCAACTTGAGCCGATTAAAGACGGTGAAGACCCGATACATTTTGGCTCTCTAGACTTAGTAAAAGAAGAACTATTGAGGCTAGGGGTCGATAAAGCGTATTTAAGGCTGCGCAATGCGTATGACGAATGTGGCACTGAAGAGGCAGCCTCGTACTGCGATATTGAGTTATCGCTCGTGACGCACTAAATAGCTGATATGGTTTTATTCTGGTTGAGTGTTAATGTAGTGCTTGAGTAAGATCTGTTCAGTAAACTGTGTTCTAAGGTAAAAGCCTCGGGGCAGAGTTTTCATCGGCTTACCATTTGAGTTGTATGCTTCGGTGAGCGCTTTTGCATTTGCGGCTTTAGGGCGAAGATGCAGCGCTTCTCCGTGTCTGGCGGAAATTTGATCAAATCTTCCCAAGACGATCATCTCCATTAACTCTTCCCAGTCATTTCGCAAAATCCGCTCTTCTTCTTCATCTGGTGACCAAATGAGTGGACTGCCCACACGTCTTTCAGCGAGTGGGATTTCTCGTTCTCCTTCTACGGGTACCCAAAGCACACGAGATAGCTTGTTTCGAACATGACTTGTTTCCCATGTAAGACCATGAACACCAGTGAGGGGAGCCACAGAAACAAAGGTTGTTTCTAAAGGTTTGCCAGAATAACTGATCGGAATACTTTTCAACTCGATCCCTAGTTTTGCGAAATCTTGTTGAGGTTTACTGCCAGCTGGAGCGCCCAAGTGCCATTCGAGTAATTGACCCACCCAACCTTTATCACGTTTTAAGTTTTCAGGAACAATCATATTCGCCTCGGCGGCCAACTCAGCAAAACTGAGTCCTGCCATATCATGCGCTCGTTCCAATAGCTCTGCTTCTGTTTGTGGTTCTGGTTTCATAGTTACAAGGTGGTATTACAAAAAATATAGTTTATCAAACTCCGACCAAATCTACTGTTTAAGATTTCACCGAGGCGGTGTAAGAACGATCAATTCATAACTTATCCACAGGTGGAGGAGGTATTGATAAGATCCTGACGGGGTCTGTATGAATAAACAGGGGTTAAAATGCATTTTTGGGGTTGATTTTGTTGTAATCATCTAAACGAATAGCAGGTAAGTGTGGATAAATAGCCTGTTGGTGGATCTTTGACCGATCTGAGTTTGGTGAAAAGATCATCAAGAAATTGAAGATCGAATTATCGTTATTTTTAAAAATAAATACTTTTTTATCAATGTTTTATGTTTGTTTTTTTGTTTATTCATTTGTTTTTCATTTGATGGGATTGAACTGAATTACTCATTTGAATTGAATTCTTCACAAAGTTATTCACAGAAAAGGTGAATAAATGTGGGCAATGTCTCACTCTTGTGTTGATAAGGTATGGTTTGATTAAAAGATATCCAAAAATGCTGAAAAGGTAATAAATCTTGCTCATATCACATCAGTAAGTTTGCTAGTAATGGGGATATGTGGAAAAATCACGGTAATAAAAAATTTATTCATAGAGGTTAGCCAGTGATAGATGGCGATGGTTACCGACTTAATGTTGGTATTGTGATATGTAATAACCATGGTCAGGTCTTCTGGGCTAAACGATACGGGCAACACTCATGGCAATTTCCACAAGGTGGGATTGACGAAGGTGAAACCCCTGAACAAGCCATGTTCAGGGAGTTATACGAAGAAGTCGGTTTAACGAAAAAAGACGTTAAGATCATTGCAACAAGTCGTCATTGGTTAAGATATAAGCTACCAAAGCGATTGGTGCGTTGGGACTCCAAGCCTGTTTGTATCGGCCAAAAACAGAAATGGTTTCTGCTGAGATTAGAATGCGATGAGTCTCGCATTAATATGCAACGCGGAAAATCCCCTGAATTTGATGGTTGGCGCTGGGTAAGTTACTGGTATCCAGTTAGGCAAGTTGTTTCTTTCAAGCGAGATGTTTATCGACGAGCGATGAAAGAATTTGCATCCTTAGCCATGCCTTTTCGAGAGAGAAAAGCGAAAGGGAAAAGAAAAAAGCAACGTAGAGGATAATCATGCTCAGTCAGCTAAGGGAAATAGTTGAGAAAGTCTCCAGGGTCGATGATGTGCATCTGGCACTCGATATATTGGTGAAAGAGACTTGTGCTGCCCTTAGTACTGAGTGCTGTACTATCTATCTTGCTAATGAAGAAATGCAGCGCCTTGAGTTAATGGCAACTCAAGGCCTTATTTTTGAAGGTGATAGTATTCATATCAACTTCAATGAAGGCTTGGTTGGGTTGGTAAAACGAAGCGCTGAACCCCTTAACCTTGCCGAAGCCTCAAAACACCCCGAGTTCAAATTCTTTCCTCAACTCGGCGAACAGATTTACCACTCTTTTTTAGCTACTCCAATCATTCATCGTAAACAAGTTTTAGGTGTGTTGGTGATCCAACAAAAAACACCGCGCTTGTTTAGTGAAATGGAAGAATCGTTTCTTGTTACCTTATCCGCTCAGTTAGCGGTGCTCATTGCACATGCGCAGAATCTTGGGCATTGGCAGTTAGCATCTAAACCCACGGTATTAAAAGGTTTGCCTGCGTCTACTGGTGTCGCGATTGGAGAGTTTTGGTTCGACAATACCCAGCCGAGTTTATCGGATGTTTTCCCTTCGTCCACGTTAGATAAGGAACGCGAGCACGAGACACTACTGGTGGCCATAGAGCGAGCGTTAAATGACTTTCGCCGTATGCGGAAAAAACTGGACAGTGAAATCAACAAAGATGCGCTGGCGATCTTCGATCTGTTTACTCACTTACTGAATGATCCGATGCTTCGCGGTGATTTGAAGAAGCAGATTGAAAAAGGAGACAGGGCAGACTGGGCGTTACGCCAAGTTGTAGAGTCATACTCGAATCGATTTGCCAGAATGTCGGATGTATACATGCGTGAAAGAGCGCAAGATATCCGAGAGTTAGGGCAAAGGCTGCTCTATTTTCTGCACAACAGCGAGCAAGAAAATTCTGCAATTGATCGTCCCATTATTTTGGTGGCGAATGAACTCACTGCCACCTTGCTCGCTTCTGTACCTAAAGAGTTCTTGTTAGCCGTCGTATCATTAGAGGGAGGCGCTAACTCTCACGCTGCCATTTTATCTCGAGCTCTTGGGGTCCCTGCGGTCATGGGCGCCAACATTAATCCGGATGTGGTGAATGGCAAACTCGGGATAGTCGACGGCTATACGGGTGAGATCTTCTTAGAGCCAAACCGCCAGTTGTTGCGAGAGTATCGCAGCTTAGTAAGCGAAGAGTCTGAATTGTTTGCCATGGTAAACAAGGACCTCGCACTCCCTGCGGTTACGCAAGATAATCACCATATCGAAATTATGCTGAATGCGGGACTCAGTGCAGACAGTAATATTGCCATCAACACAGGTGTTGATGGTGTTGGGTTGTACCGAACTGAGATTGCATTTTTACTTCAGCATCACTTTCCTTCGGAAGATGAGCAGTATCATCAATACAAAGCAATACTTAACAGCTATCCGAATCAACGAGTAGTGATGCGTACTTTGGATATTGGTGGTGACAAACCTTTGCCGTATTTGCCCATCGAAGAAGATAATCCGTTTCTAGGCTGGCGTGGCATTCGTTTTACATTGGATCATCCAGACATTTTCTTGATCCAGTTGCGTGCAATGTTAAGAGCGAGTGCAGAAAGCGGAAACTTAAGTATCTTATTGCCAATGGTGTCAGGGGTTAAAGAGCTAGACGATGCCATTAGCTTGATTAATCAAGCTCACAGCGAAGCCGTTTTGCTTGATGATAGAATTCAATTCCCACAAATTGGGGTCATGATTGAAGTACCATCGATGGTGTATCTGTTGCCAACGATTGCTCACCGTGTTGATTTTGTTTCTGTCGGGACAAACGATTTAACTCAGTATTTATTAGCGGTAGATAGGAACAATTCGCGCGTAGCGGATGTCTATGAATCTATGCATCCTGCGGTACTGTTAGCGCTTAAGCAAATCCATGAGGTGTGTGATAAATATCAGGTGCCCGTGTGTATTTGTGGTGAGCTAGCGGGTGATCCATTTGGCGCTCTTCTCTTACTTGGGTTAGGGTATACCAGTTTGAGTATGAACACCTCCAATGTGGCTAAGGTGAAATATTTGATTCGTCATAGCCAACAAGAAGAATTAGAAAAATTAGCGGAGCAAGCAATGACAAAGTCCTATGGTGAGGACATTCATCAAATGATGCATGACTTCTTCATTCAACAGGGCTTTGCGGGCTTTATCCGTGCAGGTAAAAAGTAGGAAATCGTGACCGTCTCTTTATTTTTGTTATTGTTGGCGCTAGGCGCTTTTGTGGGTGTGATGGCGGGGTTACTCGGTATCGGTGGTGGTTTGATTGTTGTTCCTGCCTTGTTGTATTTGCTTCCTCTTGCTGGGATCTCTCCAGAAATGAGTATGCACATGGCCTTAGCCACTTCGTTAGCGAGTATTATTGTCACGTCTGGCTCATCGGCGATGAATCACCTTAAGCTCGGCAATGTCGATATGTTTGTCGTAAAATGGTTGATGCCTGGTGTGGTCATTGGTGGCTTTGTTGGTGCCAATATTGCTGAGTGGATCCCTACACACTATTTGCCGAAAGTGTTTGGTGTCATTGTTCTTTGCCTGTCAGTACAAATGTTTCGTTCCATTAAAGTTACGAGCAGTAAACCTATGCCGAGCAGCTCTGTGACTGTAGTTTACGGCACGGGAATTGGTGTCGTATCAAGCCTTGCTGGTATTGGTGGTGGCTCACTGTCGGTACCATTTTTAAATAAACATGGGATAGAGATGCGTAAAGCGGTGGGCTCATCCTCCGTTTGTGGTTGCGTGATTGCTATTTCTGGTATGATCGGCTTCATCTTACATGGCTATAAAGTGGAAGGCTTACCTTCATACAGTATTGGCTATGTTTATCTTCCCGCTTTATTAGCGATTGCTATGGCCTCGATGCTCACAACAAAAGTGGGTGCGAAGCTCGCAACTAACCTTCCAACTGCGGTATTAAAAAAGATATTCGCGGTGTTCTTAATGTTTGTTGCAGCGACCATGCTGCTCTAAGTTTGTACCCAAGTCATTCTCGCTGAACCAAGCATCTAGAGGTTACTTGGGTATATTTATTTTGTTGTGATAAGAAGAGAATGATTTATGTCTCAGGGATATATTGAATTTCCCAATATTGATCCGGTTTTAATCTCTATTGGTCCTGTTTCGGTTCGTTGGTACGGTTTGATGTACCTTGTGGGCTTTATGTTTGCTCTATGGTTAGCGAACCGACGTGCAGATAAGCCTGGAAGTGGTTGGACACGAGAGCAGGTTTCTGATTTGTTGTTCGCAGGCTTCCTTGGCGTGGTGATTGGTGGCCGTGTAGGCTACGTGCTTTTCTACAATTTTGAGCTCTTCCTGGCTGACCCTTTGTATCTATTTAAAGTGTGGACCGGTGGTATGTCTTTCCACGGGGGCTTACTGGGTGTGATTACTGCGATGTTCTGGTATGCACACAAAAACGGGCGAACTTTCTTCGGTGTTGCTGACTTTATCGCGCCGCTTGTGCCATTTGGTTTGGGTATGGGGCGTTTAGGTAACTTCATGAACAGCGAGTTGTGGGGCCGAGTAACGGATGTGCCTTGGGCGATCGTTTTCCCAAATGGCGGTCCACTGCCACGTCATCCATCGCAGCTTTATGAAATGGCGCTTGAAGGTATCGTACTTTTCTTCATCTTGAATTGGTTCATCAAGAAACCTCGTCCTCTAGGTTCTGTTTCAGGGCTATTTTTAGCTGGATATGGTACATTCCGCTTCTTAGTTGAGTACGTGCGCGAACCAGACGCTCATTTGGGTTTATTCGGTGGCTTTATTTCCATGGGACAGATTTTATCCCTGCCAATGGTGGTTATCGGTGTCCTCATGATGGTTTGGGCATACAAACGTGGTCATTACAAAGACGAATTACCACAAAAGACGAAGTAAGGTATTGGTGTGAAACAGTATTTAGATTTGTGTCAACGCATCGTTGACCAAGGTGTTTGGGTTGAAAATGAGCGTACAGGCAAGCGCTGCCTGACCGTAATCAACGCGGATTTAACCTACGATGTTGCGAACAATCAATTTCCGTTGGTCACCACACGTAAAAGTTTTTGGAAAGCGGCCGTTGCAGAGCTATTAGGGTATATTCGTGGTTACGATAATGCGGAAGATTTTCGTAAGCTGGGCACGAAAACCTGGGATGCCAATGCCAACCTAAATGATGCCTGGTTGAATAACCCATACCGTAAAGGTGAAGACGACATGGGCCGTGTCTATGGGGTTCAAGGGCGCGCCTGGGCGAAACCTGATGGTGGTCATGTTGACCAACTACGTAAGATAGTGGATGACTTAACGCGTGGTGTTGATGATCGCGGTGAAATCTTGAACTTCTACAACAAAGTACCCCTCAAAAAACTACTAGTTAGTGAGTGGGTGAGTGAGTTGCCTTTTATATCAAGACTTTTAAGATGCTTTAATACTAGTAGTCACTACCAGTACCCACTACAAGTTACTCAAGGAGCCTAGCAATGAAACAATATCACGACTTAATGAAAAGAATCCTTGAAGAGGGTGCAGAAAGGGGAGACAGAACAGGTACAGGTACACTTTCAGTCTTTGGTCATCAAATGAGATTTAACCTATCAGAGGGTTTTCCGCTGGTTACAACGAAGAAATGTCATTTACGATCCATTATCCATGAACTCCTTTGGTTCTTGAAAGGAGACACCAACATCACTTACCTAAAAGAAAATGGTGTAAGTATTTGGGATGAGTGGGCAGATGAGAATGGTGATCTTGGCCCTGTTTACGGATATCAGTGGCGGTCTTGGCCTAATTCTGACGGTAGCCACACTGACCAGATTGCGAATGTGGTAGATGCTATTAAGAACAACCCAAATAGCAGAAGACACATGGTTGTTGCCTATAACCCATCTTTTGTAGATGAGATGGCACTACCTCCATGTCATGCGATGTTTCAGTTTTATGTAGCAAATGGCAAGCTTTCGTGTCAGCTTTATCAGAGAAGTTGCGACGTTTTCTTGGGGCTTCCGTTTAATATTGCCTCTTATGCGCTTTTAACTCATATGATTGCACAACAGTGTGATTTAGATGTTGGAGACTTTGTTTGGACTGGAGGGGATACTCATCTTTACCTTAATCACTTAGAGCAAACTAACCTCCAGCTTTCAAGAGAACCATATCCACTTCCAGAGCTGAAAATCAACCGCAAACCTGACAGCTTATTTGACTATAAGTTTGAGGACTTTGAAATCGTAGGCTACGAATCTCACCCTCATATCAAAGCTCCTGTAGCCGTATAAGCAGCTTGCCCCTAAAGGCTTAGCAAGGTGATGGTCTCATTGCGTGAAACCATCACCCTGCCAAAACGCATAGTTCACTACTCGCTAGGCATTTATGATTTTTCTTGACCATTCGCTGAAACACGTTTGTGGACAAAGGCGAGTTTGACAGCCGCAAGCAAGTCTCTCTCAAAAAAGGCCGTTTGGCAGTATTGATTTATTGCTTAATGTTCCCGACTGCAAAACGTCGGAATCAAGATGAACCCTTTGTGATAAAATGCGTTTGAATAGATGATATAAAAATTAATTTAAAATAAAGGTATATTTTTTTTAATTAATCTGTATAGTGGTCTTTGCTCTGACACAGAGTTGTTTCAAGATAAAATATAAAGAAAGTTTTCCAGCGTCATCCCTAGCAAGTTTCTCTCTGTAATCTCCTTAATGCTCTATCCTAAAATAATACCTATGTTCAGTGCACCTTAATTTTAATTTTATAAGGGGCATAATATGTCTAATCAAGTAATTGGTACAGTAAAGTGGTTTAACGAAACTAAAGGTTTTGGTTTTATTTCTCAAGAAAATGGCGATGATTTATTTGTTCATTTCAGAAGCATTTTAGGCGATGGCTTTAAGAAGCTTATTGAAGGCGAGCAGGTTTCCTTTACTGTAGGTAAAGGTCCTAAAGGCCTTCAAGCAGAAAATGTAACGACTATTTAGTCTTACAATTGAATTTACACTGCCTCGTCATACGCCTGGCGAGGTAGTTGCTCTGACAAAGATTTGTTTCAAGATAAAATATAAAGATAGTTTTCCAGCGTAATCCCTAGCAAGTTTCTCTCTGTAATCTCCTTAATTACCTATCCTAAAAATACTTATGTTCAGTGCACCTTAATTATAATTTTTTATAAAGGGGCATAATATGTCTAATCAAATATTTAATAATGAGAATAGAAATAATAAAAACAAATCTATTCAAAATAAAGAAACATCAATACATAAAAAAATAAAGATGAATAGCCTTCTCCAAAGGATTGCTAATGGTGAGACTGGTGTTGTTTTAGAGGAACTACTTTGAAAAATCACGGTAGAAAGAAGATCTGGTTTAAGTTAAAAAAGTGCGAATCATACACTAAAAAAATTTTATTATATTGAATGTAAGGTTTGTACAAGGTTGCTCATAGAAAGACTATGCTCTTCAACAGATGAGCTTTGGAAATAGCAACAACGAAATATCTGGGGCACACATCATATTATGACAAGTGGAACGTTAAGTTGCTTAAACTGTAGGAGCGATGAAACATACTCGTAGTGCTCAGGTTTGTGAGATGAGGTAATAACCATTCTATGATGGTTTTTTGCCGTCCATACTCCTTGATAATCAGTTGCTTGCCTAGTCCAGCTTTTAGGCAGAAACCAAGTCAGTTCGAACGTTTAAGCGTGAAACAATGCCATATTGAAAGCATCACACCACTACGTCTCCTCAAAAGGAATAGGACCATGCCGACCTAAAACACACCGTGATGGATAGCGAAACTATCTTCATGAAAAGTCTAACGAACGCCAAGCGCTCAGCTGAGCATCATGCGCCAGAGGGTGCAATACTAATTAAGATTAGAGATTTAATGGATCAGATGCTAAGTCGAATAACGCTTGATGCTTGATGCTTGATGCTTGATGATAGCTGGGTAGATAGCTGTGAAGACTGACGTTGGTTAGCAATCATGATTCGTTTTTCGTAGTAGCCTTTGACACAGTTTGGATTGTTTGTCTGACAAGGTTTGCTCACGATTAAGTTGATCTCGTAAACCTGTCAGCATGTCTCGGTCCAAGTTGCTCAGCTTTTCGGAATGTAAGAGGAGTGTCGTATTGATAAGCTCAGAGAGGTTTCGTGAACTCATAGTCCCCACTCTTTATCCCACTTTTTTTGTTCTTCAATCTCTTCTATGCGTTTGCGAACACCCATTTTTTTCAACTCTTCTGGTATTCGTTTAATCCCTTTCTGATTAATACTAAATTGCTTCTGCTTTTGTGTCGGTTTAGGTAACTTGCTCATATATCATCCTATTGATGCTAAGAAAGATGATTTTATTCAGATTAGAATAAAGCCATTTCAATTCATTATCTCTTATTAATGTATCGTTCCGCGTTTGCAAAAAGTTTATCGCATGCTTTTTTCTGTGCTAAATATTCTGATGAACTTTCAGTCATAGAGTCGAGAATTTCTTTCGCTTCTTGATATTCTTTTACCATCGCAGCGAATCGTTCTTCGAAGTTGTTTTTCTGTGTTTTCTTGCTTGATTTTCTTACTGGTTTTCTCATATTGCTTCTTATCTTATCGATCCAAAAATTTATTTTATTCGTATTTCGAACGTTCAGAATCTTTATTAAAAAATAAAGTAAAAAAGTCTCCTCGACAGAAGAGACTTTTTATAAATATCTTACACTAACGTAACATTATCCGCTTGAGGACCTTTGTTACCTTGTTCAACAACAAAAGAAACCTTTTGGCCTTCAGATAATGTTTTGAAGCCATCACTAACAATTGATTTGAAGTGAACAAATAGGTCAGAACCGCCGTTATCAGGAGTGATAAATCCAAAACCTTTGGATTCATTTAAGCCTGTTGATTTATTTGACATAATATATCTCGATACATTGATTAAGTTAAAAAGAAAGCTACTAAATAAGGAATGAAGAAAAAGGTATCGCAGGATAAATATGACGAATTTAATCGAATAAAAACTGAGAAGATCTTGAACTAAATATTTTACTAATAGCTCATCGTTTGAGATTCTGACACTATACACTATATGAACATAATAGATATCTATTTCTTGATTGATTTTTATTGTCCATAAAATCAATGACATAAAAAGTGAAAGGCTGAATTGAAATCAACAGTATCATTAAAAATAATTATTGCAAAACAGATATTCGATACAAGCATGATCCCTAATTCTAACTTTGAATGGGGCAAAACATTGCTAGCGATGATCACCGCTGATAAGCCTTTGGACAACACCTTAATAGAGGCTTTGCTAATTTAGCTGCATTTAAAGGGTTAAGAGCGGTATTGAAAATACTCTAATCTGATGGCCAAATTCACTCATCCACTGAACTAAGATCTATCTAATTTTGAAAATCAAAATGTCGCTTAACGACGTGTCCAAACTTGCTGGTGCAGATCATTCTGGTTGATAGAGGGTGAAAGGGCTTATTTTCTTCTTTCTCTCTATCCGCAACAACCGTACGAATTACCATCACATAATTAATTCAGGTCCATAGTCTAATACATTGAAATAACATAGAATAATGTGACTATTATTCAAAGATGCGTAATGTTATGGGTGAGTTTTCAAAGTATGTTGGTGAAGTAGGCGAAGGGATTGTCAATGACTTCCTTATCTTGTTTAGATGGAAGAACATGTGCAAAAACAAGGAATTACCTTGTTGTACTCCTGCTCATAATAAAAAGACCCACGGGATTGACTCGCTTTTTATCTATAATTCACCATTGCAGAAGCAATCACTCGTAAGTGTAGTGGTTTCAACAAAATACTCGTCTAAACCTTATGATAAGGTTAGTACAACTTTTGGTTCACATTTCAGGGACATAGCCCATACCGTGGAATGCTATGGCAAGTCTCGTCTTAAAAGAGATTTAACCAAGGGGTTCAAAGGCAGCTCTCGCAAGGACGATGTAGGTGTTCTATTTTACATCAATAATGATAACAGTGGGACAAAAGACGACATCAAGCAGGACATAGCCAAGCGTCGAATTGGTGGTGATTTGAAGTTCAATACCATCCATGTGATTGACAATGCAAGAGCAGACTTCCTGTATGAATCACTGAATTTCATCAATAATAAATACTCGTCCTATGAGTTCTTCTGTTTAACGACATCACTAAATGTAGCAGCAAATAACCAGACAAACCACTCGCCTATAATGCCTGTCGAGTACATCACATCACCAATCATTCCTCTATCTGTATCAACCGATTCAGGCAAGAAGTTCGTAATGCTATGTGATTTTGCATTCACACAAGAGTCTCTAGTGCTTGTCTACAAACTTGCACGTAAGTTGTGTGCTGAGTTTGCCAACCATTATGAAATCTATTTCCAAAACTACAACTCACTAGAGCATGACCCTATCCGTGATGAGGTCAAAATGTCCTCTGAGTCAGAAGCAGAAATCGAGCTATTCGTTGGAACCTACAACAAGAGCTTTAGGAGCGAAGTTAATGGCTGACACCAATTTCATACCGTGGGGTGAGAACCTGAAAGGCTTAGTTAGCCAAACCAAGTGTACCGCTACGATAATCAATGACATTCTGCGAGAACGTGGTGTATTCTGTTCATCCTCTGAGAAGGTTAACACTGTACCAAACTTGATTAAGTCACTACTTAGTCCAGCAGAATCATACGAGTTACTAAACGGTATCAAGACCAAAGAGAAGCTAGATAAGGTCAACTTTCGTAGCTATGAGGTTAAGCAAGATAGTGACCTTCTTGATTTGGTAAGTGGGTTAATGGATACCGATGACCTTCAATCCAATGATTACGTAAATTATCAGATTTCCGACTTTAATGACTTCACATCCCTAGACGGAACAAGTTCTAACTCCCTCATACTTGATTTCGAGGTCTGCCGTAAGGACATCCTTGATGATTGGTATGAATCAGAGAAGTTCTTCAAGGGTTCGGTTGAAATCAAGAAAGGCTCAGATGACAACAAAGCCATAAGCATGAGTGTTAAATTGAATCACTCATCACCTGAAACTAAAGAAGTTGCGGATAAAGTCATCTCTATCGTAGAAAAGTCCCTTATTGAAGATGGTGTGATTGACGAGCCAAAGCAAGGCGGTCGAGTTCTCTTCGATGACTTTACTAACGAGAACAGGATTAATTTCTTGAACTCTCTTGCTTCTCAGCACACTGGTTACGACTTCTACCACACGAAGATTGATGATTTCAGCTTCACCCCAGATAAGGATTTGGACACAAAACACCTCAAGCAGGATACCAACCTTCTTGAGAAGGACATCAACAGACTCCGCGTATCAGGTGATTTAGAAAAGATTATTACGGTGAAGTGGAAGCACATTCACCCTTACATTAAAGCGACTAAGGTAGTCGCCACCTACACTATTGACCATAAATCCTATTCGGGTGAATGCAGGGTCTCTTACGAGTTTAGTGACTACAACAAAAGGAAGTTGATTAACCCAGAGTTGTGCATCAACTTTGTCAATCTAAAGCTCAAAGGCGCACCACCATCTGTTATTCATAACGTCCAGTCAATCATCATGAGAGAGATTGAAACCCGTAAGAATGAGTTACTGGCAAAATACAAGAAGCCATAAGCCCCAAATATAAAAAAGGGAGGTGATTAAGCCTCCCTATCTTATTGAACAAAAATTACACAGCACGCTTAAATACTGGTAGAATGTACAGGCATTTTGCAAATCACATTAACAACCCAGAGGTGACATTATGGGAAGAAAGCGTGTAACTACTACTCAAGAATCTAGTAGCGGAAGAAATACCAAGTTTCGTGACAATTACACTGGCGAAAGTATGACTAGAAGTCAGTTCGTTAAGAAGATTGAGAGTGGTGAATATTCCAAGTACCACGTAAGAGAAATCAAAGGTGTTAAAACTCCAGTATCAAACCCAGACCCAAGCAAAGACAATAACTTGGACTAATCCACAACCTGTAGGGAATGGAGTCCCTAGCATTACCCCACCGTTTTCTTTACACGCTGCACTAACTAACACCCCACAACCTAGCTTTCAGCGAGCTTGAAATTTTTCTTATTACGACCAGCTTGAGCACTAACAACGCGCGCCTGACGTAGTAACGTCAACTGCCCAACAAGCATGTCCTCAGTAGCCTTACTATGTATTTAATCACTAACTCTTCATGCCCCATCAGCAAGCCTCTGGACTCTTTTGAGTTACGAAGTGCTAACTGTGAATGTGATCAGCCTGGTATGAGTAGGGACAGTTCCGAGTTAGGGATTGTGGTTGAATGTGGCTATATCGAATAAGTAGAGTTTGGGGAGATTCATCTTCAAACTCGATTGCTATTCACCGATAAGCGATATATCAAACAAATTGCATTGGCAAGCGCTTAACACGTAGTACAATACCCTGGTCTTTTCTGGGGGGTATATGCATGTTTAAAAACATAAAATCGATAAAAAATTTCGGTATTTTCAAGGGTGCTAAGACTAATGCTGGTCAGCCTTTCTATCAATTCAATCTGTTCTATGGCTTTAACTATTCAGGGAAGACAACATTATCAAGAGTCTTCCGTGCGATGCAGTTAGGTGAAATGCCTGAAGGGTTTGAAACTGGTTCGTTTGAAATTGATCAGCATGAAAACATTTCAATCAAAAGCAACGCGATCAAAAAGGTTGAGAACCTACGTGTATTCAATTCAGATTACATAGCAAAGAACGTTAATTTTGATGAATCAAGTGTTAGCCCTGTTTTGATTGTTGGTGAACGCAATATCGACTTAGAAAATGAAATTCAAGAACTTGAAGCAGCTATTCCTGACAAAGAACAAGAATACGAAAACAATTTAAAATCAGCAACTTTTAAAGAAAAAGAAAAGAACATACGACTTGCAGCCGTTGGTCGCAATGTCACAGACTTAAATATTCTTGGCAGATCGACCTTCAACGCTGCAAGTGTAAAATCAATGCTTAGTGGTGCAACCGCTGAACATAAACTAACGCCAGAGCAATTAGGTGCGTTCATAGATACAGCAAAAGCCACTGCCGTTGCTAGTGCGCCTAAAGCAGTAATTACTGTTCCTGATATGACAACTATCTTCAACGAAATCGAAGATATCTTGCGTACGTCAGTTACACAGATAACCATTGCTGAATTAGATGCAGACAAGAAATTAAGGGACTGGGTTGAAGAAGGTATTGAACGTAACGAAGGCCACACGACTTGTCAGTTCTGTCAAAGTCCTATCAATCCAGCACGGTTAGATGAACTAAATACATACTTCTCAAAGGCATACAAAGATTTAAGTCAGCGAATTGATTCTGCTATTGCTTCGGTAAAAGCAAAGTCATTAATTTCCAGTATTCCTAAAACTAGCCAGTTGTATCCTGACTTACAGGCAGGATTTGATGATCTTAGAAATGAAGTTGAGCCACTGAATGAATCTTTTGATGCTGTAAAGCTATCACTAATTGATTTGCTGACCGATAAAAAAGAGCACATGGCTGAAGATGTCCCCTTCAGTGCTTCAGATTATCCGTTGCCAGATGCAACAGAGTTACTTGAGAAATTCAATATACAAATCAAAGCACATAACGAAAGAGCCTCTAATCATTCAACTGAACAGCGGCAAGCCATTGAAGCGATCAAGCGTCACTATGTCTATCAAGAGACGCAGGATTACGACCACCCAAAAGCAGCAATAGATATAAAAGCATTTCAAGATGCCGCTAAAATATTGCAAGCTGACATCACTGTTATGGATACACGTGCCGCTGCCATCAAAGCCGAACTGAATAATACTAAGCAAGGCGCCCAAAGTCTTAATGACAACCTAAGACAGTACTTTGGCAAGACAGATATTGAAATTAAGTCGATTGCTGGCACTTACAAGTTCATGCGTGAAGAACGAGAAGCCAAGCACTTATCTGATGGTGAACGTACGGCTATTGCCTTTGCGTATTTCATAACGCAGCTTGAAGATGAAGAACTGAAAGATGTTAAGCCAATTGTGTATCTGGATGACCCCATCTGTAGCCTTGATTCAAACCACATTTACAACGTTCTTGGGATCATTAAAAGTAAGCTGAATCATGACCACGTAGAACAGCTTTTTATATCTACGCATAACTTTGAATTCTTCAATTTAGTGAAGATGTGGATGTCTTACTATCGTGCAAATGAAGGCAATCAGAAACGTTCGCAGTACTTCTTAATTAACCGTAAAGGCGATCATTCGCAAATTGACCAGTTGCCTGATTTATTGAAGAACCATAGGTCTGAATACGCTTATCTAATCAGTAAAATCAAAGAAGCTGTCACCCAACCACAAAACTGTGACGCTATTGCTGTTCAATCGTATGTCAGAAAGATAATGGAAGTGTATTTTTCGTTTAGGTTTAACCTGAATGATTTCAGAAAGCAAGGGACAGATTATATTGCCCCTAATTTATTGAAAGGTATTGATGACGCAGAAGTGAAGGCAAACGCCTTGTATGAGTACATGAATGAAAAATGCCATGCGAAGTCGATGGAGCTTGGTACGCAACTTCCTGAAGCCGTACAGCCACAATTAGCGGCTATTTGGAACATAATCTGCACTGCTATTGAAACGAATGATAAGCCACACTATGACGCTTATTTCGCTTGATATATTCTTCGAGTTTTGAACTCAACCTAGAGTCAGTGATTCCTTCGCTGACTCTATTAGCTAATACGCTGTAGCCAAAAAGCAGAGAGTAGGGAAGAGATTGCCCCATGATCTTTCGTGGTCATCGAACTCTCCGCAACATAGCTGTGAAAAACAGCCCTATCCCTAAAATAAACTCCAATCGATTCAGTCCGAACTGCATACAAACCTAACTCACTAAGGCAGAAGTTCCTTCACATCACAGCCCAAGGTCTCCGCAATCTGATACAACTTCTCAACCGTGATATTAACTTCACCGCGCTCAATGCGTCCCACATAACTTCTATCTATCTCTGCGAACAACGCGAGTTTATCTTGAGTTAACCCTTTGGCTTTCCTCATTTTTGCAATGCGTTTGCCCACAAGTGCTGCAATCTTCTTGTTCATGTTTTTTATTTATGAAATTAATTTGCTGAACAATTACACACTTGCGGCATATAACTCCACGGATTATAATCCTCAAAATCATCAATAAAGGCCGTTTTTGGAACACATGAAGGTAAAGATCAGAAAAGAGTTATTTCTCGCCATTTATTACAATGAACACTTCTCTGCCAATGACTTAAAGTCCTTTCCAATAGACTGTGATGAGAAAGAATACTTATCAGATGAATACGTCGAAAAAAAATTGAAGGAAATGTCGCTTATCGGCGCAGTCCTGTCGTGCGGTTTCGATAAGCATGGTGATGAAGAATTTTCCAAAGGTTTTATGTTTAACCATATCGACTGGGAGGTCGTGGATTACGACAACTACGGTGAGGACTCCAACTACCTTTCTCTTAAAAAAGAAAGCCTTTTGACGATTTTGCAAGATAAACAGTCAGAGCTGTCAGAGTCCTATTCTCTTCATAAAAGGACATGGAAGCATTTCAATCGGTTGTGTGCTCAACACTCAGAACTTCGGCTGTGTTTAGACGAGTATATATCCGAGTATGACAATCGTAGATTGGATCTCAAAGCCGAAATGCAGGCAGTAGAAAACGCAATTACCTTCTACAAAAATACAGCCCACCCAGTGGAAAGTGGGAGCTAATTTGCACAATCCTATACTTTACGCACATGCCACAAACAATATGCTCGTGGGGCAGTTTGTCCAACAGTCGAAGACCAACTTATTATTCTCATACTCTGATGAGTGGTTAGCATATGATTCCGCTTTCCCTCTTTCATTAAGCTTACCGCTCGTAAGGGGAGAATGCTCATCATTTAATGCACTGAATTTTATTCACAACCTGCTTCCTGACTTGAAAGAAGAACGATTAAGCCTTGCTCACTCGGTAGGTGTGCAATCCAACGATGCATTCAGTTTACTCTCCAAGATTGGTCATGATTGCACGGGCGGCATTTCATTTACTGAAAGCAGGGAGCCGCCAAAGATAGGATGGAAATATCGAGAGATCTCGGCAAGTGAATTAAATGAACTCGTTACTCAGCGTAAGTCATTTCTTCCATTTTTTGGGGATTATCGACCTTGTATTTCGGGAACACAGCGAAAAACAACGCTAACTAGGTTGAACAGTAAATGGTATGTACCTCAAGAGAAATCACTAAGTAGCCACATTATCAAATACCCAATGGATACAATTGAGCAAAGCAACTCAGTACTAGATATGAGCAGCAGTGTTGAGAATGAATTCATCTGTACTCAAATAGCGAAGGAACTTGGTTTTAAAGTACCCGATACGGAGATAATAACGACTGAATCAGGAGCTAAAGCCCTTGCAGTAAAACGCTTCGACCGATGTTTTGGTGACGGAGTTGTGACTCGTAGACACCAAGAAGATTTCTGTCAGATTTTCGGTGTACCTGAACATCAGAAATATCAATCGGAGAACAACCTAAGTGTCCCCAAAATTGTTGATGTTTTAAGTCTCTCTGCGGAAAGCAAGGCGAACAATCATGACTTTTTTAAGTTTATGGTTTTTCAGTATTTTATTGGTGCAACTGACGGTCATCTCAAGAACTTTTCCGTGCATATTGCTCCTAGCGGACACTATCAACTTACACCGTTCTACGATTTGCTATCAGCTTACCCCGCTATCGGTAATAGAGGCTTAAATAAGCGTAAGCTAAAGCTAGCAATGGGACTGAAAGCATCACGAGGATACAAATATCATATCAGCAAAATTTGCTTACGGCATATAGAGCAGACAGCTAATCAGTTCGGTATCAGCAATACGAACTGTCATGAAATCGTCTCTGCCTTTCTCGCTCAATTTAGTAGCGCACTTAGCTCTGTAGACAATCGATTTCCTGAAAAGGAATTTTCGCTAGTAAAGGACGCAATATTTCAACATGCCACTAAGATCGTCGAAAAGTTAAACAGATCAATTAAGTAAACATCTCGGGTAACAATTATTGCCCATTTTGTAAACATACTCGTTAGCAGTGAGGGAAAGATGGCTGAAACCACGACCAATGGAAGTAACACGACTCTTGATTTGAAGCAGTCTTTCGCTCTGTTAAGTGTCGATAAGAATGGAATCGTAACGATGAAATTTGGTGATGAAGTAACGGTTTTTATGAACGACAAATGCCCAGCAATCGCAACAGATTTGTTAAAAGTGATCGCGTCAATAAAAGCGGGAGCAGCTAACAATGGAACATGAGGAAGATAAGAGTAATGAGCTAACAGAACCTTCTTGTGAGAACCTGAGTATAGCTCGCTTTTTAGCCTTGCTCGAAAAAGACATCGAGCTGCATACAGATAAATTAGTCGTTCCTTCTCATGAAATGAAAGAAGAATTAGATGAGAGCGTCGGTGATGATTTAGTCGATTTAGATGGCGACTATTTGGGGAGAGGATAGTATGAAAGCAAAAATCGGCATTCTATCAGAAGAGCTTGCTCGTAAGCGCATGATTCGGATTGCAGAAGGAAAAGTGGCGTCTAAAGAACATTACCCTCAATTTTTGTTTGAGTCACTGGCTGATCTTTCACTACTGCTGTCTAACGAAAATGTTGAACTACTGAATTTGATTGCTCGCGAAAAGCCAAACAGTCTTGATGACCTTGCTGAAATAAGTGGGCGCAGTATCAAGGATGTTACTGATACTTTGGAAGTTCTCTCATCTAAAGGTTTTGCTTACATAGAAACGAAGGGAGGTAAATCTCGACCAATTGCGTTGTTTACAACGTTCGAGATCATTATGGGCAGCTCTCATTTACTTTGAATTGCTAACAAATAAGAATAGCTGTCGCGCAGCCGACAGCTTTAGTCAGTGTTGAACAAGCCCGAACCTCTTCTTTATATGTAAATTGTGTCTTATGAGTTTAGCGTCTAGATAAGATGTGACTTTTCTTGAAGCGAACGTTACCATGATGTGTGGCCTGATAGCTTCACTTCACATCTTTAGCTGAGTAGTCCTGTTAAGCTTTATGCGTTTGTTATGTTTTTTTTACCTGCGTCATCTGCTTTTTTAACCAAGACTTAAAACGGTTTTTCTTAGTATATTTGTGGAGGTCAAAATCCTCAGGAAACTTTGACTTGAATCTAGACTCGAAGCGCTCATAAGAAAAACCAACCTTCAGGCTATCAGCAACTTCATGTAGCTTTTTACTCAAATCTGGATCGGTGTATGTCCCAGCTTTTGGTGGTTTAACAATATCAAGACCAAAACGTTTCAAGCGTTCATACGCAGTCTCACGAACATCATCAACTTTGTCTGACAACATAGTTGATGAAAGAGCCTCTATTACTTCATTGCATTTAAACTTGCCCAGTTTATTTACTGCTAAAATTCTATCCTCAAAGCTGTTCTGGTTATGTAGTTGCTTAAGCCATTTATCTAACTCAGCAGGAACCTCTTCTACAAATTTTGGCTTAGGTGTGGTTAGCTCAACAAGAAGTTCGTTTAGGTCTTTACCATTGGAGTAAAGCTCTCTAATTTTTCTCGATGCATTAAGCATATACTGGTGAGGTTTAGGCATCGGGTGGCTTTTTCCCTCAGGGGTTAACCGCTCATGTGCATCATACCGCTTTTTTACTTTCTTCCAGTCATCAGGGTACATTTCTTTAAATTTATGAACGAAGTCATCCCCAGAGGCATCTGAATCTAATGTCAGAAGAACGGCTATAACCTTTTCATCTTTTCTAAGAATTATTTTTCCTTTTGGTACTCTTTGTCGTCCCATCTTTGGTATTCTCCAAACTTTCAAAAAACATAACCCGTCTTAAAGCGTTTGTTAGCACTCTGACTCGTATTCTTTGTCGATATCTTTAGCTATTTCTATAAGTTCATCGAACTGCCTCTCGACAAAGCTTGCAAATATATAAGCGTCTTTTTCATTTAATTTTGATTCCCTATTAAAGTAGAGTTCTAGCTGTTGAAGCGGGTACTCTAACTGCTCATAGTGAAAGTTAACTGAGTCATAAACACCCCACTCAGAACGTGATTCAAGAGCATTCTTAAAGTCTTCCAACACTTGAGATACCGTAGTCAAATTGATTTTACCTAATGCAAATGATTGTCTCGTATATGTAGCCTCATAAATTTTGCCTAGGTGATAACTCAATGTTTGAGGGAATGAGTCTTCAAGTTTATTGTCTTTGTACATTAATCGATGCTCCATTTCTTGCTTTTTAAGTTCATCCACCACTTGCTTTAATAGTTCAGCAATATATTTTCCCTGAATTTCTATCAACGAAGGAATGCTAACGGTTGTAAACTTAGACTCCGATGAATTAGAGAATGATGTCACCATTTGGAAGCTGACAGGACTCAAGGAGATGCGAGATATAAAGCAAGACTTATACGCTCCATTTTCTTTTTGAGATGTAGGGTGTCCCGCGGCACTATTTCGTATAATTCGAATTTCGTCTAGTTGCTTAGGACGCTTTATATTTTTCAGCTCTAATGAGTCAGCAATATGTTTTGCAGCATCTTGCTGCAATAGTAAGGTTTGCAAAACTCCATAAACGATGAGATAACTTGCTCCTTCACTCTCGGTTGAGCATAAATTGGGATATGCTTCTATTGCTAACTCGGTATCACCTACAAGATCAAGCGCTGAACACAATTTGTTCCAGTTTGCTTTATTCCCCATGATTTGAAACTGCCGCCTAGACGCATTGATGTAGTCTCTAATTTCTGATTCTAGCTTCCTGACCATACTCTCTCCTGATGAACTGATAAGAGTGCTAACAATTTATTAGATCCCCAAGTGGAGTAATTAAAAACCCCACTTGGGGAATTTTCCGCATCTATCGAACACTAGTTTTCTGCATAAACTATTGTTTTGGACAGAGTACCACCATATGCAACAAAATCACCAATGAGAAAAACGACAAGGCATGGTATCTCTACATACCTCTCATTTTACATGACGAAATCTATAGAAAAATCTCTAGTTGGGAGTAATAAGGTTTGTTACCGCTAACTCAAAAAGGGGCAGATCCGAGCTAGCTCAAAAGCTCTTTCAGGTAGCTATTCCGCTTATGAGAGTGGCTTGGGGCTTCGGTGATACTCTTCATATCATCGCTACTACCAACGATATGAATTTCACTTTCAGCTCTCGTGATTGCCGTATAGAGCCATGCTCTATCAACTATTCTTCCGTTTTGTAGGGCGATGATGATACGTGGAAACTGTGAGCCTTGGGCTTTGTGTAAGGTGATGGCATAACCTAATTCCATACAGTCTAGGACGGATTGTGTTACCTCGATCTTATCACCTGTATCTAGTGTTATTTCACCGTAACTATCACCAGAATGCTTTGCGCTAGTTAACGTGCCAAGAGAGCCGTTCTGAATGCCTTTTTCGTAATGATTCTGAGTGAATAACACCGCATCATTGAGGCGAAGTGGCAGAAAGAATTTGTCACCATTGATTGCGAACTCAAGGCTGGTACTATCTGGGTTAACTGCTTGTTGAGTGAGTTTATTTATTTCTGATGCTAGTGTCTTGGTTGGAGCCATGACACGACTGCTATCAGGAGATTCTTGGTAAAGCTCGCAACAGACTTTGGAAATGTCTGTTTTACTGGTTTCGTGAAAGTGTATTGCACCTGTGCTTAATTGTTCAGGCATCGCACCTTGATTAATGAGCTTTGAATATTCGGAGATACCCGTCGAATCTTCTTGTCTCTTGACGATATCTAGCATCGTATTAGCCACCGTTTTTGCTTCAACGATGTCTGCCAACACCTTTCCGCAGCCGATTGGTGGAAGTTGGTCAGGGTCGCCAGCGAATATCAATCGTACAGAGGGGTGAATGTGATTCACAAGACGATACATGGTTGGCAAGTCAATCATGCTTGCCTCATCAATCACCAGTAGGTGATTTGGTTTATCTACACTGGGTACAATAGGGTTTTCACGGAGCAATTTAGCAATGGTTGAGGTAACAAAACCGATGGACTCATGAAGTCTCATTGCAGCACGGCCACTGAGCGCAACGGCGTGTATTTCAAATCCAAGTTGATGGTAAGCCCTGAGAGCCGTTCTGAGTACCGTTGTCTTGCCTGTTCCTGCACCGCCCGTAATACAGCTTACCGAATTATCTAGACACGTTGTTACGGCTTCGATTTGTTTAGGAGTTAATTCGTATGGAAGCTCCGCAGCCGCAGAGCAATACGCAGCATTGGCGTTTTCATCAAACAAGTCATTTCGCTTAATCAGTGTATTTAGCCGCTTGGCAACGACACTTTCCATCAGAAGTTGCGCAGTTGGATGGTAGGTTCCTGTGTCGGGATTTAAAATGTACTGGGCTTTATCATGACCTGATTGGAACGCTTGAGTGACTAGCACTTTGTCTTTCAGTAACTTGTTGAGATAAGGGCGCACATTAGCATGAGTGGTGTAGGTGTGACCTTTTTCAATCTCTTTTCGAATCGCCATTTCCAGAGCAGCGCTGAGCCTTCTTGGATCATCCTGCGCAACATCGGTCTTAAAATTCGTTACCTTGATAATATCTTCAATGGCACTGAACGAAAGACCAAAGCCCATCAGAGCATAAGGATTCCCCTTGATAACATCGATGGAGGCTTCACCGTGATGCTTGAGCAGCCGTTGCTGCACACTGGCAGGGATTTTGTGCTCACTCATCCAGTTGCAATGCGCCAAATTTTTGTATTTGGCGTACCCTCTATAGAGTGCTTCTACTGAATCTTCACTCAGAATCGATGTCAGGTACTTTCTGGATTCTGGGGCGTCATTTCTTAATGTGGCATGGAATTCTTTCCCCAAGAGCTGCCAGAGCGCCCTAGCTTTGCTTTCGCCAATACCCTTGAAGTCACTTTCTCTGGCGATGAAGCGAATCAGTTGCTCACCTGTTTCGGGCAAGGTGCATTCAACATGCTCTGGCGATTCATAAGTGTGCTGCTGCATCACATAATCGCCTACCTCCATGTTTTCTATCTGGCGAGCGCCTTTGACTGACCAATGCTGACCCAGCGTTGGAAGCACAGGGATGCTATCGGGGTCGGCTTTGATAGTGACATAATACTTCCCACTATTGGTTATATAAGAGTCCTTCGCCAGCGGTACACCGCTGAATATCACGAGTTTACTCGTGCAGTAAGGGATGCTGGTGACACGCATCTGGTCTTCATACAAAGCGGCATTCATCGTGGCATCAACCCCAATTCGGATAAGGTTTCAGACAGATCACCAAAGCGCTCAAGTCGCTTTTCAAGCTCCTTAACCTTGGCTTTTAATTCAATGTTCTCAGCTTCCAATGACGACACCCGCTTTGAATCGAGCATCTTACGATTCGCTGTATTATCGTAGGCTTGGGGTTTGCCCTCGTTTTTTTTAGCATTTTCCGTAAGAGGTGGAAGCACACCTCTATCACGTAAATCGCCCTCTAGTGCTTTGAGTGCTTTTTTGAGGGCAGGATTTTGATTTAAAGCCGATTTTCCACAACCGATACCCTTTGCCACTTCGATTCGATTTAGCTGACCTCTGAACAAGATTTGTTTAAAGTCATCGTCCGTCTGTGTGGCTTTCCAAGCCTCAAATGCCTCAAGATTTTGCTGTGCTTTCTGCTGCCCACTCGCCATTAGCTATAACCCTATGCGAAAATTATTTGTCGTTACCATATGTAGCGTTAAACTCAGCTTCGCTAATATCGATTACTTCTTTCAAAGCATCTAACTCAGCAGTGGTTAATACGGTTTTCTTGTTTATTCCAAAACGCCCTCGATACATACCGTACCCTCTGTCAGCTAAGTGCCTTAGCAATGATGAGACAGCGCTTTTTAAGTGTGGCGTATGACTGATTGAAGGTAATAGTTTTTCGCTGGTATTTTGTTTTTTTGGTTCGCTCAGTAGGATGCTACTAATATCGTTGTCAATATCGGTATTGAGTTTCTTAAATATTACCCTTAATGCGTTATTTTCATTTCTCAGTCCTTTGACCGTTTCTTCAAGTATTTTTACTTGTTGTGCTAGTACGGGATCTGACACTTTCGCAGAAACGACAGTTCTTGCGATTATCGTTCCCTTATTAATATTCTGCTCTTGTTTTCGTAAGCGAACATATTCACCCAGCTTTGAGCCAGTGTTTGTTACTGTTGAAATCGCTGGACTACCAAATGAGTCAAGACATCTTTTGGCTACCCCACTCAAGGTGATTTCCACGCCATCTTGCACCATATGATCGCAGGTGAGCTTTATATTCTGTGCGTTTTCTCTTCTTTTACTATTCGCGGATTTACATAGGTCATTGTACAAAATAGCTGACGGTGACTGAGATACAGAAGTATTCATGTTTTAGTTACTCCCAATCGATTCAAAAGTATTTGCATCGAGTCTAAAAATCTTCTCTTCGCTTTTACTGACGAGTTCAATTACTTGACGGCTTAATTCTGGAAATTCTGACAGGGCGACATCGCCATTAAGAAGGTTTTCGGCACATTCAGCCCCGACATTGCTTATAAGCGCATCTGTCATCAAATTGGTAGCTTGTAGTCGTTGTTCATCATTCAACTTAAACAGAATATCGCCTAGATTATTCATAGCCATGAATCTAGCAATAGCCTGCTCTAGATCAGGTACAGAAGTATCATCAGAGTCTATGAACTCAGGAAGAAATTCAGATACAGTTGAGAGGAAATGAGTCAGTTCCAAATTGCTTGATTGACTAAAACCATACCGAATTTCTTCTTCTGTGGACTTGCTAAACATGGATATAGGAAGGCTTGAATTTTCCTCATGATTTTTGTCTTTATACGCGATCCATGCATCGAGTTTTCTCACTGAAGCTTCGTAAAATTTCATGCGCTCAGACCATTCAGTTAACATGTTTGACAGGATTCGTAGTTCACGATCCTCTCGACCTGATAACTTGTTATATAACTGCGTATTACCGTTGTCTTCAGCATCAATTATTGACTCTCTGATCTTGTCGATAGCAATTACTTTTTTCTTGATTTTTCTTATTAACTGGTTTCCTTCTACAACTTGACCTAAAAGAAACATAGGTCCAGTTATCCAAAATCGACATTGAGGGCAGGATGGACCTCTATCTCCGACAGGAACAGGTACTCCAGTTTTTTTGTAAGGGTCAAGACCTCCTTCCTCACAACTTGCACCAGGGCAAATTCCCGAAAGCTTTATCGATACGATCCCAGCGTTCTTTTTCAATGCATCAAAAGCTGTATATTTATTGTTAGCATAGGCTTGGTTAGTAACAAAATGTTCAATAACTTGGTCGATTTCTGATTCTATAAATTCAAAATCAGAAACGTTACTATCCTTAGTACGCGCTGCCTCTAAATACTCCCTCACTTTCGCATGAGAAGGGTTATCGTAATGAAGTGTCATCATGTAAGTCTTATGTCCAGCAACAAACTTCTGAACAATCCCTAATGGCACTCCTTTATCTAGTAAGTCTGTAATACCGCTCACTCGTAATGTATGGATATCGTAGCGAGATTCAGTCGGTGCTCCCTCTTTTGTCAAAGATATTTTTCTGTGTGTCTCAGGAAGTTTTCTGTTTATCCGTTTCTCAGCCTCGTTACAGAGCAATCCCCACGCTTTTGTTATAATGTGAGTTGCAACTGGTTTTGATTGGTCGTCGGATCTCTGTTGTGAGGGATCTCGGAATAAACAATAGAAAGTTTTATCTGTCATTATGCTTTCTTCTGTCAGAAGCTTTCCAAGAGAGTCTTTTCCTCTTCGCTCTGGGTAGGGGGAGTACTTACGGAGCCATTGATACTGGTTTTTTAATGATGCAAGTAGTTCATCACAAACCCAAGGGATATCGTAACCATCATCTGAAGTTTTATTGGTTGTAATGTGCAAGCCGAGCACGTCAGTAATTCCAAGTACGCCTGATGGAAGTGTTTGCAATAAACCTTCTTGTCTTTTTTCGTTCCCGATCTTGTTTTCATTCTTAACAAACTTTTCTAGATCAAAGTCATAGATAAAGTCATCTCCCTCACCAGAATCAAGAAGTTGAGCTTGAATCTTTCGTATTGGAATCCAGAGCATAAAATAGAGAAGGTTTGCAACTGATGGGCAGAACACGTTGTGTTCATATTCTCCAGTTTCGTGATTTGTTAAATGAACATAAGAAAATGAAAATGCTTTTTTGGGAAAAGCATAATCATCTTCAATGATTAAATTTCGAATCTCATTCATTATCCTTGATTCAATCGGTGTTCGTTTGCTTCCTGGACTAGAACCTTCTGCAAATCGATCCCACTTGGTGTCAACAGGATTAACAAATGTACTTAGAGATTCACGGTTGTCAGGGTTCTTGTAAAGAGTATCGTGGCAGAAATCAAAGAACTGTCTATACATCGACAAATGTCTGTTAGAGGCTTTTAGAGAGTAACGGTTCTTGAGATGGTTCCGCAGAGTGTTTCCCTCAGCATAATCATTTACATGTATCGTTCTGACAATCTCCAATGGGGATTGTGGGATGTGTTCAAGTCCAGAAAGCCAGTCAAGGAAGTATCTTGCAGAAGATATGCGTAATTGAAACTGCGTATCGTTTATAGATAAGCAATACTGAGAAAGAAGCTCAGTCCAAATCTTAAGTTCAGGAAGTTTGTCTGAGTACAAACTAAAGTCAGCAAGCTCATAAATCGTCTTTTTAGTTTTCCGCATGTACTTTCTATGCTTTAACTTAAGGGCGGGATTATTATGTTTTGAATTGAAAATATCCCTACACATATTTGTGTAAGCATTAAACGCTGAGCCATTCGTTCTGGTTGTTGTTTCTGATGATGATGAGGTTTGATAATTTTCTTCATACAGTTCAACCTGTCGATCTAGGAGTTCATCACTGATCTGTTCAATTCTGGTGAAAGTAGATGCCTTCACCATTGTTTTAGCGTTGCTACCAAGCCTCTTGTTTGCTCTACTTGCTTCTGAAGCTTGATGAATACGATTAACAAACTCATATGCATCTGGATTAACTAGCTCAGGGTATTCACAGTGCCTTACATTGTTTTTGTGAAGCATCCAGTATTCAAAAGGATCTTCAGAGAGTTTTCTTACATATGGGAAAAGTACATACCCCTTGGCATGTAGAAAGCTTAGTAATTCTAGAGTGTTTCTAGGTGTCTTATTGGAGTGTTGTAACCTGAATCTCTTTGATTTGATACCGCTATCTGCAACCACTTCATTCAAGAGTGAGGCCATCGCGTTTACAGCTTCAGTGAAATTATCTTGAGGTTTTATTACCTCATCTATAAACCTATAACCGAGAGCATCATTGTGATGAAATGATCCTTCCTTAAATAGACTTTTTGCTTCTTCAAGACTGTTGGGCTTGATTGCCTCTGCAAGTTTTTTTTGCTCTTCAATACTGAAGCTTTCTACCTTTAGATGGCATTGGTAACTAGTTTCTTCGCCAATAGCTTTGGTATAACTGTCGGCAAAAATGTATGTCGGCATGAACTTTTTGTCACTACCCGAAGCCTTTGTAGCCGCAAATAACCTTATTCTATCGCCATTAATTTTGCTGAGATCTTTGTTGAGTGGTTCTAACAACTCTCTCCAAGTAATTTGAATCTTTGCGTTCACATATTCTTGTAAGAGTTCGTTGAATTCCTCTTTTGTAGGAGTTTTGAGTATACAAAATGCTCTACTAGATGGATTAAATTTAATCACCTCACCTGTTAATGGGGAAGTGTACTCTTCAAATTCATTTGTTATATAATCCATGTAGCTTTTACCTGTGAATTAACATCGTATCTATTTCTTCGCCAGTCAACCATGAAGTCATCCATGAATTTGGCAGTTTCGCAATTGCAGGTTGATTTTCGAATCTCTGTTGAATCTGCAACCTCTCCTCTATATCTGCATCGATTCTGTCTTCGAGCTTTGCTTTGTCCTGAGCATTTTGTATGACTTGGCGAGCTTTTTCTGGTGATATATGTGTGTAAATAGCTGTGGATGAGAGTTGCTTATGCCCCATATATTTACGGATCATTAATAAATCCATCTGTAAAACGTCTGCACAGTAAAAACCATAATGATGTCTAAGGCTATGTCCTCGACGCCCATCTAAATTGATGCCATACTTTTTTTCTAGTCTTTTACATGCATTATCTATGGCTTTACTCATGGATTTCTGAGTCATTGGGTCGCCATTCTGATTAACAAAGTAATACGGATGGTGTGAATACTCACCTCTTACTTCTTCCATATACTGAATGTGCAAGGTCAGAAGGTATCTCTCGACCTCTTCTCTAATAAACCACATGATAGATGTTTCGGTATTTTTGTCGTCATACTTTATACCTTTCCAACCAGCGCTCGAAGAAAGTGCACCCAGATTGATTCTGGGCTTTAGTCCATACATTGTTTTAAGAAACTCACCGCGAGTACCAGTACGCTTTTTTCCTGCTTTACAAAGCCAGGACATACTAGAAGTTTCAGGATGGGCAAGAGTTACATGTAATCTACCATTAACAGGTTCAACATCATTGATGAGTATTTGGATGATTTCACATTGCCGTCGGCCACCATACGCAGCCATTAACAAAATGATCTTATCCCGTACATTTGTTGTCTCTTCAATAAGCAGTGGTACGTATTCTGGAGGGAAATACTTGACTACGGTCGCGCCAGACTTGGCTCTTCTGCGACCTCTTTCCTTAGATTTATGAGAATCCTTCATACTGTGGGATTTTCTTTTTATATGGAACAGAAGGCTGGTCTTCAGGTGGGCGCAGTATTCATAAGAGCGATTTATTGAGTATTCAAGGTCCTTTTCTTCCGCAGGAAGAAGCTTTCTGCTGCTTTTCAAGCCCGAAACAAACTGGCAGAACTGTTTTGTAGTGTTTTTGCAATATGTATAGTCTGCTGTTTTTGCAGCTCTCCAACCTAAAACAGCGCCTTTATCAAAAGCGCTTAAAAAATCTTCAATGAACATTTCCCAGTCGTTGGTATTTTTGGCGTTGGGTTTTACCACGAGATAATAGTAATCAAAAAGCAAACCAATGTAATGTAAGTCTCTGCTTATTGTTGCATATGAGGCGTGACCTTCTTTTTGAAGGTAACGTGCATATCTAGCAACGATGAATGAAGCATGTGGTTCAACACCTTCAGGAAACAGTATTAACGTAGGCATAGTTTCGTAGTCTGGTGCGGAAATCCCTAAGTGAATAACTGTATGTATCGTGTTCATAATTAATGACGTACCTATAACTAGCCTATACATACCATAGAGTAATTTTTTAACTAGTACAACTAGTAGGGGGTATTAACTGGTTATGTAAATTGTCTAAGGTGGACTTTAAGTGCTTTTTTCACATTTAAAGTTATCATATGAGTACAACCAGTAGGGAATAGTAGGGGGTAATAATACAACCCGGGTGAGTTCCACATGGGGTGCTTGCGTCCTTGTATGTACAGTCACCATTTTTCATTGCTGGATGATACGCTTTACCTGAATAGTACTCAGCGTTCGTGTGATGTACCGCTTGGCTTAAACTTCAATATGGTTCAAGTTTACGTATTCTTGGCGATTATGGCGCAAATTACGGGCAAGAAACCTGGTCAGGCATTTCATAAGATTGTGAATGCTCACATTTATGAAGACCAGCTTGAACTGATGCGCGATGTTCAGTTGAAGCGTGAGCCATTAAAAGCGCCGACGTTCCATATCAACCCAGAGATTAAATCTCTAGAAGATTTGGAAACATGGGTCACACTGGATGACTTTTGGGTTGAAGGCTACGAGCATCACGATCCTATTCGTTACCCATTCTCAGTGTAACGAGTATCGTTCTTCAAGATATAGAAAAAGCTCCGAATGGAGCTTTTTTCTTTTTTGTACTTAGAAGGTATTATTTTAGTGCACTGACAATATAACGGTGAATTGGGTTGGTCTGCATCGGTGTGGACAGTGCCGGGCTAATAAACTTAGGTTGAGTGAATATTTCTTTACTCACTAATGAACGGATAAGCTCAAAGTACTTCAGCTCTGTTTTCCCGCACAACAATAGTGAAAAGTCATCGCCCAATTTATCATAGGCATTGAGCACCTCTCGGAATCCTCTAAGATACAAGTAATCCTTCGTTAAACCTCCACCTCGATAGACTCGGGCAGTCGTTGTAAATGCTTGAAGATCAGAAGCTTTATACTGTTCTTTTAATAGCATGAACGTATGGCGGAAATCGCGATCCTTGATCATCGACTCTACTGCCAGAACTCGTAAGGATAAGGTTCTTAGGCGCTTGATACTGAAATGTCCTGACAGATACTCACATAATATAGCCAGCCCTTCTTGAGTGTTGGTATTGGCAGGACAACCTAAGCTCAGGACTTTTAGCGGTTGTTGACGACCGTTAAGCGTAGTCAGGAGATGTACTCCCATTTCATGATGTGCAAGAGCCTCCAGCTCATCAGTGGTGATGTACGCCGCGTGGTTAATTTTGACTCGAGACCCTGAAACTAGTGCGTTTGCTAACATCCCGTCCAACACCTGTATTTCACATTCATACCCATTGCGTTGAGCAAAATTTTGCATGAAACGTGCTATTGCACGGCTATCGTGCTGAGGTTCTTTTTCTTCTTCTGTAGGAAGGTGCAATATGAAATGGGCGTTGGCAATATCTTTGGCGCTCGGTTCCCCATAATAGCGTAAGGAGTTATAAAGAAACTCTTGCGTGCCGATGGTATTCACTTGATCCAGTTTATCTGCATAAGACTGAATTACATCCGCGTACAGCCTTTGCAATTGGGTGTCTTGAATGTTTTCTAGAGGTAGCTCATATAGACGTCGCTTTGCGCTGTGAGTATCTACATTAGTAATTGAATATTGAAAATTAGGCTCTTGAGAATATTTGTTTTTAATGAAACGTTCTCTTTCTTGAGCATAATTAAGAGGATTCACGCTACTGAGGATATCAATATCAGCAACCAGTTGGGTTAGGTTTTCGTCTATTGCGAGTAGCTGATCAGAAATAGCGTCATTAAGCTGCGTCATGTTGTCGACTCCAAATGAGATAGCTCAGCATAAGCATGCTGATGTGGCTCAAATTATCACTGGACAATCGATTTGAACAGTTTAATTATCATAAAAAAGGCTCCACGATGTGGAGCCTAAACAATAAGCGATGGTATGTCGTTGTTGTTACGTTGTTAGGGCTAGAATCGCACCTGGTAGAATAACGAATACTGACATTAGGTAGCCACCAACAACAGCTTTATTCTTAATAGCCATTTCAGAAATCATCTCAGCGCCTTTAACCGGAATCTCACGTAGGAATGGAATTCCAAAGATAAACAGCGTCGCCATGATGTTAAATACTAAGTGGACTAGAGCGATTTGAAGTGCGAATACTGCGAACTCTCCAGATACCGCTGTCGCTGCTAGTAGTGCCGTAATACAAGTACCAATGTTAGCACCCAGAGTGAAAGGGTAGATATCTCGTACTTTCAACACGCCAGTACCAACCAACGGAACCATTAAACTTGTCGTGGTTGAGGAAGATTGTACTAGAACGGTCACGATTGAGCCTGATACGATGCCGTGAATAGGACCACGACCGATGGCGTTTTTCAAAATTTCACGTGCGCGACCAACCATTAGGCTCTTCATCAATTTACCCATCACTGTGATTGCAACGAAGATAGTCGCAATACCCAAAGCAATAAGCATGACGCCGCCAACAGTATCACCGAAGGTAGAAAGTGGCTCTTTAATTGCGCCTACGACTGGCTTTGTAATTGGTTTAATAAAGTTGAAGCCTTTAATGCTCATATCACCAGTAGCAAGCAGTGGAGAAACAAGCCAGTGAGAAACTTTCTCTAAAATGCCGAACATCATTTCCAACGGAAGGAAAATAGCGACAGCAAGCAAGTTGAAGAAGTCGTGAATGGTTGCACTTGCAAATGCACGTTTGAACTCTTCTTTACAGCGCACGTGGCCAAGAGATACAAGCGTATTGGTCACTGTGGTACCAATGTTAGCACCCATCACCATAGGGATAGCGGTTTCTACAGGTAAGCCACCTGCAACCAAGCCTACAATAATAGACGTTACAGTACTTGAAGACTGAATTAAGGCTGTTGCCACCAAGCCGATCATTAGACCTGCAACTGGGTGTGCGGCAAATTCAAATAGCACCTTAGCTTGATCGCCAGTTGCCCATTTAAAGCCACTACCAACCATAGATACTGCTAGAAGAAGCAGATATAACATGAATGCCAAGTTAGCCCAGCGTAACCAACGAGCTGTGCTCGAAATTGGTGCCACTGTTGAAGTAGCTTGGTTCATCATAATTTTCTCCGTTGACCTTTCAGTTCATTTTTCGGTCTGTAGTTGAATCTGCGGGCGATGTTAGAGAACAAATATTTCAGTAATATTACAGATTTCTTGCTGTGAGAGATTTTTATTGTTCTTTTTGATAATGGCGTAAAAGAGGAAGAAAATTAATTTTTAACTTGTTGATTTTAATGGTTAAATTTTGATTTCGTTTTGTTTGGTTTTTGCGTTTTTTTTGTAGAGAAAATGCGCCTCAGTTCAACTTTTATGACAGTGTTGACTTTATACTTTCGGTAAAACTTATGCTTTTGTAAGGTATTGTATGGTTTTGTCGAGTTTATTGTTTGTCTCTGTCACATTTGGTATAAAAAGTATCACTTTCTTTTCGGGACTCGATCATGTCACATCTAAACTACAACCATCTCTATTATTTCTGGATGGTGTGCAAACAGGGCTCTGTAACTAAGGCGGCTGACGCGCTCTTCCTGACACCGCAAACCGTGACAGGACAGATTAAAGCGCTTGAAGAGCGCATGAAAGGAAAGTTAACCAAGCGCAATGGTCGTACAGTTGAGCCCACTGAGTTAGGTCAGCTTGTGTTTAAGTACGCCGACCGGATGTTCGGTTTGAGTTATGAGATGTTAGATATCGTCAATTACAGCCAGCACTCGAACATTCTATTTGAAGTTGGTGTAGCCGATGCGTTATCTAAACGCTTGGTCAGTAAAGTACTGATGACGACCGTCCCGGAAGATAACAGTATTCATTTACGCTGTTATGAATCAACCCACGAACTGCTACTTGAACGCCTTTCTCAGCACAAGCTAGATATGATCCTTTCAGATTGTCCCGTTGATTCTACTCAAAGTCCTGGCCTTTATAGCAAAAAGTTAGGTGAAAGTAGCATGAGCTTTTTTGCTTCTTCTGAAATTGAAAATGTGCGATTCCCTGAGATCTTGGAACAAAAAAAACTTCTGATTCCCGCGAGCCGAACGGCTATGGGGCGTAAAGTTATTCAATGGTTTGATCGTCAAGGCCTTCAACCCAATGTGCTGGGGGAGTTTGATGATGTTGCGTTGATGAAAGCTTTTGCTCGGTACCACGATGATGTGATTTTCTTGGCACCGACCGTATACATGTCGGAGATTGAAGACGACCGAAATTTACAGCTAATTGGCCATGTCGATGGGCTAAAAGAAGAGTACTACGTGATTTTTGCGGAACGAATGATCCAACACCCCGCGGTAAAAAATGTTTGTGATGCTGATTTCAGTCAAATGTTTGAGTAAACCCGTATCGTTGCGTAAATAAATAGATTACTATCAATAAAAATATAATTCTAAATAATATCTAAGTAAGCAAGATACTTGTTTTAGTGAGCAAAACTATTAATTATTGATGGCGCACCAATTAAAGTCCTTGGTGGATAATATTGGTGTATCACTAACAACTAAATTAGAGGTTCTAATAATGAAGACTCTGGAAGTGTATCTTGATTTTCTTAGATATATAAATCAGTGCAACACAACAAGCTGGCCAGGGTTGGAATAAGTAAGTTGTAGCTAGAGGTCCAACACATGAATCTACAAGAAATGGAGCAGAACTCCGCAAAAGCCGTCGTGTTGCTCAAAGCGATGGCAAACGAGAGACGCCTACAAATCCTTTGTATGCTGCATAACCAAGAGCTGTCCGTGGGAGAGCTGTGTGCAAAGTTAGAGCTAAGCCAGTCGGCATTATCTCAGCATCTTGCTTGGCTTCGCCGTGATGAGTTAGTCACGACAAGGAAAGAAGCACAAACGGTGTACTACACATTAAAGAGTGATGAAGTGAAAGCGTTAATAAAAACACTGCATAGTCTTTATTGTGCTGAGAGTGCTCAACATTAATTAAATAGTCCTAATATACTGCCCATCTTAGAGTGTGAATCTAACTTGTTGGAATATTTGAGAGTGGCGTTAAACTTTTGATGATAGGGTACTACTCATCGATCAATTTGCTTTGTTCTCAAGTGTTTTATTAGTGCTTTCTAGTATGAGCGTTATATGGGTAATGAATAAGCTGATGTCTTTAAATGGGACATTCAGAAAAAGAAAAGCTGGCATTGCCAGCTTTTTTTATTAAGAAAATTTTGTAGATATAAAAAAACCGACACAAGGTCGGTTTTTTCTTCACTGTAAAATCAGGACTCTATTAAAGAGCTTTGATTTGTGCAGCGAAACGAGACTTATGGCGAGCTGCTTTATTCTTGTGAATAAGGCCTTTAGTTGCCATGCGGTCTAGGATAGGTGTAACTACAGCGAATGCAGCAGTTGCAGCTTCTTTGTCGCCTGCTTCGATAGCAGCAACAGTTTTCTTCATGTAAGTACGCATCATTGAGCGACGGCTAGCATTGTGCTGACGACGTTTCTCAGCTTGGATAGCGCGCTTCTTAGCAGATTTACTATTTGCCAAGGGTCTAACTCCCAAAAACTTAGTTCTGTGACAATTTAAGGGCGAGGAATATCCCTCATTTGCGCTTAAATGTCAAATGATTTGTGCAAAAACCGATCTAAGCCAAAACAAATTTTGGTAAGAGAGGTTATCGCGGTTAAGATGGCGGGGATTCTAACAGCATTTTTATACCAATGCTAATAATTATCCGCGAAAGGCACACTTATTCCTTACAACCCGCGGATAGATTTTTGACGTCTATTTGCAGCACCTGTCAGAGAAACAGTATAGGGTTAGCTGTCTTATGGTGATATTCCGAGGTTACAGTGAGTAAACGACTACTCAAGTCTGGCATGATCGTCAGTGCTATGACATTTATTTCCCGCGTTCTTGGCCTAGTTCGTGATGTTGTAGTGGCAAGTTTAATGGGGGCAGGAGCAAGCGCAGACGTCTTTTTCTTCGCCAATAAAATTCCTAATTTTTTACGACGTTTGTTTGCTGAAGGTGCTTTTTCCCAAGCGTTTGTACCTGTTTTAACGGAAAGCCATGCTCAAGGCGACATGGATAAAACTCGGGAGCTCATTGCTCGTGCAGCGGGCACGTTGGGGGTGATAGTCTCAATTGTTACCATCTTAGGTATTCTAGGTTCCGGTGTGGTGACTGCACTGTTTGGTTTTGGTTGGTTCCTAGACTGGATGCATGGTGGTCCCGCGGCTGAGAAGTTCGAACTTGCTAGCGTGATGCTCAAGATTACCTTTCCTTATTTATGGTTCATCACTTTTGTTGCCCTATCGGGAGCGATTCTTAATACACTAGGTAAGTTTGCGGTTTCTTCGTTTACTCCCGTCTTCCTCAACGTAATGATCATTTTGGCAGCATGGTTTATCTCGCCGCAGATGTCACAGTCAGAGATTGGTCTTGCCATCGGTGTTTTCCTTGGTGGTTTGGTTCAGTTCTTATTTCAAATCCCTTTCCTTATTAAAGCGGGGGTTATGGTTAAGCCAAAATGGGGCTGGCGCGATCCGGGCGTGGTGAAGATCCGAACCTTAATGATTCCTGCTTTGTTCGGTGTGTCGGTAAGCCAAATCAACTTGTTGTTTGATACTTTTATTGCCAGCTTTCTGCAAACCGGTTCGATCAGTTGGTTGTACTATTCAGATCGCTTGTTGGAATTCCCGTTAGGTCTGTTTGGTATTGCTATTGCAACGGTGATTTTACCAGCATTATCACGCAAACATGTTGACGCACAAAATGAAGGATTCGCACAAACCATGGACTGGGGGGTGCGCATGGTGATCTTACTTGGCCTTCCTGCAATGCTTGGTTTGATGGTACTGGCAAAACCTATGTTGATGGTGTTATTCATGCGAGGTGAGTTTTCGCCACAAGACGTACATCAAGCATCATTGTCACTCTTTGCTTACGCTTCAGGCTTGTTGAACTTTATGCTGATTAAAGTGCTTGCTCCGGGTTATTACTCGCGTCAAGACACCAAAACGCCAGTGAAATACGGCATCATTGCGATGGTGACCAACATGGTATTTAATGCAATTTTTGCGTACTTCTATGGCTACGTTGGCTTGGCTATCGCGACAGCACTATCGGCATTTGTGAATATGGCACTGCTGTATCGTGGCCTGCACATCGCAGAGGTATACCAAATCACTAAGCGAACCGTCTTCTTTATTATACGTTTAGCTATTGCTGGCGCGGCGATGGTTGCGGCAATCTTATGGCAACTGGAAGATATGTCAGTATGGCTGGGCTGGAGCTTTGCTCACCGAAGCGCGGTGCTAGGGATGTTGATCGGTTTAGGAGCCGTGGTTTACCTAGTGGTTCTATTTTTAACTGGTGCGCGTTTAAAAGACCTAAAAGCTGGGACAGACTGAGGGTGATTAGTATATAATCCGTCAGTTTCACACAGTGTAAAGTAAAACAGAGGCAGAAAGCAGTATCCAATGGAACTGATTAGAGGCATTCACAATATCAACCCGCGACATCATGGTTGTGTGCTGACTATTGGCAATTTCGATGGTGTCCATAAAGGCCATCAACAAGTATTGCAGCAAGTGTCTGAGCAAGCGGACAGGCTATCCTTGCCTTCTGTTGTGATGACCTTTGAACCTCAGCCGATGGAGCTGTTTGCCAAAGACAAGGCACCTGCAAGGTTGACGCGATTACGCGATAAGTTCGTGCAATTGAGTAAGCTCGATATTGACCGCTTACTGTGTGTCAATTTCAATCGCCATTTTGCAAGTTTAACCGCGGAAGAGTTTATCCGTGACTTGTTGGTCGAGCGTTTGGGTGTTAAGTTTCTTGTCGTTGGTGATGATTTCTGCTTTGGCAAAGGCCGTACAGGTAACTTTGCAATGCTGCAGGAAGCAGGGGAAAAATACGGCTTTGATGTCGTAAGTACCCAGAGCTTTTGTTTACAACAATTACGTGTCAGCAGTACGGCTATCCGTCAAGCGCTGGCGCGTGACGATTTGCATTCCGCGCAACAGATGCTGGGAAGAAACTACAGCATCAGCGGTCGTGTTTCTCATGGAAGAAAGCTAGGTCGAACCATTGGGTTCCCTACTGCAAATATTCCTTTGAAACGCTGTGTTTCTCCGGTTTCCGGAGTCTATGTTGTTCAAGCGCTTGGCTTAGGAAATAAGCCAGTTGGTGGTGTTGCTAATATTGGTCAAAGACCAACCGTCAATGGTGTTCGCCAACAGTTAGAAGTGCACTTATTCGACTTTCATGCCAATTTATATGGCAAGCAACTAGAAGTAGAACTTTTGCATAAACTTCGAGATGAGCAAAAGTTTGAGTCGTTTGAAGCACTTAAACAACAAATCGAATTGGATGCTGAAGCAGCAAGGGTGTGGCTGCGTCAGCTTAAGCGTTGAGCGGTTTATTCCACCGTTCAACATAATGTCTAATTTTCGCCCAATATAACGGAATTAAGAATCGATGAGTGAGTATAAAGATACCCTGAACTTACCTGAAACAGGGTTTCCAATGCGCGGCAACCTGGCCAATCGTGAGCCAGAAATGCTTAAGCGTTGGTACAAAGAAGATCTTTACGGTGAAATCCGTAAAGCTAAGAAAGGCAAAAAGTCATTCGTATTGCACGATGGCCCTCCTTACGCAAATGGTGACATTCATATTGGTCACGCACTAAACAAGATTCTTAAAGACATTATTATTAAATCCAAAACACTTTCAGGTTTTGACGCACCTTACATCCCAGGCTGGGACTGCCACGGTCTACCAATCGAATTAATGGTAGAGAAGAAAGTAGGTAAGCCAGGCCAAAAAGTGACAGCAGCGGAATTCCGCGAGAAATGTCGTGAATACGCAGCAGGTCAGGTTGAAGGTCAGAAAGAGAGCTTCAAACGCCTTGGTATCATGGGTGAGTGGGACAAGCCATACCGCACTATGGATTTCGCAACTGAAGCGAACATTATTCGTGCTCTTGGTAAGATCGCAAGCAATGGTCACCTGCTAAAAGGTTTCAAACCTGTTCACTGGTGTACAGACTGTGGTTCTGCTCTTGCTGAAGCGGAAGTAGAGTACAAAGATAAAGTATCGCCATCTATCGACGTTCGTTTTAAAACGGCTGACGAAGCGGCACTATTGTCTAAGTTTGAACTGACAGAAGGTCATGAAGGTCACGGTGACGTATCTATCGTTATCTGGACAACAACACCTTGGACACTGCCAGCAAACCGCGCAGTATGTCTACGTGATGATCTAGAGTACGTGCTTATCCAAACAGAAGGCGACAACGCTGAGCGTATTATCGTTGCTGCTGAGCTGGCGAAAGACGTAATGGACCGTGCGGGTATCGAGCACTTCCACAACCTTGGCTTTGCTAAAGGTGCGGATCTAGAGCTTTCTCAATTCCAACACCCATTCTACGATTTCACTGTACCGGCGATCCTTGGTGATCACGTTACAACTGATTCAGGTACTGGTGTTGTTCACACTGCACCTGGTCACGGTCAAGAAGACTTCGCGGTTGGTAATAAGTACAACCTAGAAGTAGCAAACCCAGTTGGTTCAAACGGTGTTTACCTACCAGATACAGAGCTGTTTGCTGGTCAGCACGTATTTAAAGCGAACGATGCGGTAGTAGAAGTACTGAAAGAAAAAGGTGCACTACTACACCACCACGCTTACGAGCACAGCTACCCACACTGTTGGCGTCATAAGACTCCAATCATCTTCCGTGCTACGCCTCAATGGTTCGTTTCTATGGACCAAGCTGGCCTACGTGCTAAAGCACTAGAGTCAATCAAGAACGTAGAGTGGATGCCTGAGTGGGGTCAAAGCCGCATCGAAGGTATGATCGAAGGTCGCCCTGAGTGGTGTATCTCTCGTCAACGTACTTGGGGTGTGCCAATTGCTCTGTTTGTTCATAAAGAAACAGCAGAACTTCATCCAAACACGCTAGAGCTGATCGAGAAAGTCGCTAAGCTGGTTGAAGAGAAAGGCATCCAAGCATGGTGGGATGTAGATGCAGCTGAACTACTAGGTGCAGACGCTGACCAATACGAAAAAGTGCTAGATACGCTAGACGTATGGTTCGATTCAGGTGTGACTCACTTCTCTGTTGTTGATGCTCGTGAAGAGTACAACGGCAACAGTGCAGACCTATACCTAGAAGGTTCTGACCAACACCGTGGTTGGTTCCAGTCTTCTCTAATTTCATCTATCGCGATGAAAGACGAAGCGCCTTACAAACAAGTACTGACACACGGTTTCGTGGTTGATGGTCAGGGTCGTAAGATGTCTAAATCTATCGGTAACGTGGTTGCGCCAAAAGACGTAACTAACAAGCTAGGTGCTGACATTCTTCGTCTATGGGTTGCTTCAACAGACTACACTGGTGAAGTTGCGGTTTCTGATGAAATCCTAAAACGTAGCGCAGATGCTTACCGTCGTATCCGTAACACAGCGCGTTTCTTCCTAGCTAACCTGAGCGGCTTCAACCCTGAAACAGACATCGTTCCTGTTGAAGAGATGGTTGCGCTAGATCGCTGGGCAGTTGGTCGTGCACTAGCAGCACAAGAAGAGATTGTTAAAGCATACGAAGAGTACAACACACACGGTGTAACTCAGCGTCTAATGCAATTCTGTTCAATCGAAATGGGCTCTTTCTACCTAGACGTAATTAAAGACCGTCAGTACACAGCAAAACGTGGCGGCAACGCTCAACGTAGCTGTCAGACAGCACTTTACTACATCGTAGAAGCGCTAGTTCGTTGGATGGCGCCAATCATGTCGTTCACTGCAGATGAAATCTGGAACGAAATGCCAGGTCAACGCGACAAGTTCGTATTCACTGGTGAGTGGTTCGACGGCCTATTCGGTCTTGCTGAAGGTGAAGAGCTGAACAACGAATTCTGGACTGAGATCCAAGCGGTTCGTGGTGCAGTAAACAAACTTCTAGAAGATGCGCGTAAAGAGAAAACCATTGGTGGTGCACTACAAGCTGAAGTGACTCTATTTGCTGATGACGCACTAGCGGCGAAGATCAACAAACTTGAAGATGAACTGCGCTTTGTTCTACTAACATCTGCTGCGAAAGTTAAGCCTCTAGGTGAGAAGACGGATGCAGCACAAGCGACAGATATCGAAGGCTTGTTTGTTGAAGTAGCAGCAGCTGAAGGCGAGAAGTGTGACCGTTGTTGGCATCACACGCCAGACGTAGGCACAATCGAAGGTCACGAGAAGATCTGTGGTCGTTGTGTGTCTAACGTAGACGGCGAAGGTGAAGTACGTAAATTCGCGTAATTGCCTAGAACGACTGAACTTTTTTTAAAATTAACAGCCCCAGTATTTACTGGGGCTGTTTGTAGGTAAAGTAATGAGTGAAAAAGCACTGACGTTAAAGCAATCTGGAGTTCGCTGGCTGTGGTTAGCAATTCTGGTATTTATTGCAGATATTGGCATCAAATTGGTGGTGATGGACAACATGGGCTACGGATGGGCAAACCGAATTGAGGTGTTGCCATTCTTCAACCTACTTTACGTTCATAACTACGGTGCCGCTTTCAGCTTCTTGAGCGATCAAGCTGGTTGGCAGCGCTGGTTATTTACAGGTATCGCGTTTGTTGTTACGGGTCTTTTGACCTACTGGATGAGTAAGCTTCCAGCAAAAGAAAAATGGAACAACATTGCTTATGCACTGATTATTGGTGGTGCAGTGGGCAACGTGTTTGACCGCGTCGTTCATGGCTTTGTTGTTGATTACCTAGACTTCTTCTGGGGTAACTACCACTGGCCAGCATTCAACCTTGCTGACATGGCGATCTGTATTGGTGCGGCAATGATTATTCTGGATGGCTTCCGTAAAAAAGACGCTGACAAGTAATCTTTTGCGGTATATCGAATAACCCTAAGCGTCGTCCGTTGATTCGAGCGACGCTTTTTATTATGTTGGAGCGCCAATCAGCATATCAATGTATAAAAAGACCAAGCTGACAGCGTAATAACCCAAGAACAAGGAAGCATTAACGTGACAACAATAACCAATGAATCGGTAGTAACCCTTCACTTTACGATTAAAATGAAAGACGGATCGGTTGCAGATAGTACTCATAACATGGGTAAACCAGCGAAATTTGTTATGGGTGATGGCAGCTTGAGTGAAAACTTTGAGCAGTGCTTGATAGGCCTCGAAACAGGCGCACAAAAAGCGATTGAGCTAAAGGCAGAAGACGCGTTTGGTATGCCAAACCCTGATCATATTCACTATATGGATCGCACTAAATTTGTAGGTGATGCAGAAGTGGAAGTTGGTACAATCATGGCCTTCAGTGGCCCTGATGGCATGGAAATCCCGGGCATTATTACAGAGATTGCAGGCGATTCAGTCACTGTGGACTTCAACCATCCTCTAGCGGGACAAGACGTGACTTTCGAAGTTGAAATTTTGTCAGTAGAATAGCGAACCAAATAAAAGATAACTTCCATGAGCAATGAAATGAAAATCCTGTTAGCTAACCCACGTGGTTTCTGTGCTGGTGTTGACCGCGCGATTAGCATCGTAGAGCGTGCGCTAGAGATGTATCAGCCACCGATTTATGTGCGTCATGAAGTGGTGCATAACCGTTTTGTGGTTGAAGGTCTAAAACAGCGTGGTGCTATCTTCGTTGAAGAGCTGCATGAAGTGCCAGACAACAACATTGTGATTTTTTCTGCTCATGGTGTATCGCAGGCGGTTCGTCAGGAAGCCAAGCTGCGTGATTTGACCGTATTTGACGCAACGTGTCCTTTAGTAACCAAGGTGCATATGGAAGTGGCGCGTGCGAGCCGTCGTAATATGGAAGTGGTTCTGATTGGTCACGCAGGTCACCCTGAAGTCGAAGGTACGATGGGGCAATACGCCAGTGAAACCGGTGGTATGTACTTGGTTGAAACTCCAGCCGATGTTGAGAAACTGAAGGCGATTGTGAAAGATCCATCCGATCTTCATTACGTAAGCCAAACGACGCTTTCTGTCGATGAAACTGCCGATGTTATCGAAGAGCTACGCCGCGTGTTCCCAGATATCCAAGGTCCACGTAAAGACGATATCTGTTACGCGACACAAAACCGCCAAGATGCCGTACGTGAATTAGCTGGTGACGTAGATGTGATGGTTGTGGTGGGTTCTAAAAACTCATCAAACTCTACACGTCTTAAAGAGCTAGCTGAAAAGCTAGGGACACCTGGCTACTTAACCGACTGTCCGGAAGATATCAAACCTGAGTGGTTTGAAGGCAAAACAAAGGTCGGCGTGACTGCGGGAGCATCTGCTCCGGAAGAGCTCGTTAATCAGATTCTAGAGCGAATCAAAGAACTCGTTGGTGCCGAAGCGGTTGATGAAGTACTTGGCCGTGAAGAGAATATGTTCTTTGAAGTACCTAAAGAACTGCAAATCAAGCAAGTGGATTAGTCTCCATTTATCGAATATTCAAAAGGCGACCTGTGGGGTCGCCTTTTTTACATCTCTCTTAACTCATTTAGGTAATCACGAATTTGGTCTTTTCCTAAACCATCGATAATCATATCAGACACCTTCGTGATTCTTCGCTCAAGCGATTGAGCAACCTTTTCGCAATGTGCGTACATGTCTTCATCAGAACCATCGGTCGGAAAAGCATCAACTTGCCAGTTTACTCGAACACCACCTGCAAGCCACTGAGGAGCGGTTTCTTGATGTAAAGAATCACAGAGAATAATAACGATGTCGGGAAGAAACTGAGTTCGCTCCTCCCATGAATGCGTGTGGATATGCGGAATGGGGAGTTGGTGGTCATCTAAATATTTTTGCACCACTGGGTGCACCTTGCCTGTGGGATGTGAGCCTCCACTGGTGACACTAAAATCTGCTGGCAGGATATTGGTTGCGATTGACTCCGCGAGGACGCTTCGTCCAGCGTTGTGCTTACATATGAATAAAACTTTATACATCATCGCCTCGTCTTTTCAGAGCGTCCTATTTATACGCTAGCGGAAACTCAGCGATGATGTGTGAAGTTTTTGTGTTAGTGGCTAATGCCGAGCATCTCTTTGAGCACCTTTAAGTAGCGGCGGCTTACTGGTATCTCAAAGCCTGTTTTGGTGATGATTTCCGCTAACCCATTTTCCAGTAACTTGATTTCGCTAATCGCTTTAATACTGACTAAGTATTGACGATGGCAGCGGACTAGAGGGGTTTTCTCTTCCAACGTTTTTAATGTCAGTTGGGTGCTCGCGGTTTGGCTGGTGGAGCGTACATGCACGCCGCTGATATCACTGTAAGCACATTCCACCGTGTCGGTGGCCATGATAACGATGCGGTTGTGTCCGATGCACGGTATCTGATCCAACGTGTCAGGTGTAATAGCAGACAGTTGTTGCGTTAGGGCGGATTGGCTAATGACTTTGTTTAGTCGTTTGACCGTTTTAGTTAACCGGCATGGGTCGACAGGTTTGAGCAAGTAATCAAAGGCATTGTCTTCAAATGCTTGAATCGCATACTGATCATAAGCCGTGACAAAAACCACATAAGGCATGGTTTCTGGATCAAGCATCCCAAGTAGTTCAATCCCCGTGACTTGAGGCATTTGGATATCGAGAAACACTACATCAGGCTTAAGTTCATTGATTTTTTTTAGGCCAAGGATTGCGTTTGAGGCATCGCCCACGACCTCAACTTGGCCTGTTTCATCCAGTAACTCTGCTAGCTCTTCACGAGCAAACTGTTCATCATCAATGACGAGTGCGGTTAACATCCAACATTACCTTTATTGCTTCAGCGTGCTTTTATGATTTTGGGGGAATGATAAAGCTCATTTTAGTAAATTGATGTGGCTCGCACGTAATTTTTAGCGCTGCATCACGTCCAAATTGATTAGTGAGACGTTTGTCGACAATTTCTAAACCTAGGCCTGAGTGGTTTTCTTTTGGCGGTTCAAAACTGCCTGCGTTGTCTTCGACGATAATCAAGTGACCTTGTGGGTGTGCTTCGCTGTAGATATGAACTTTACCACCTTCAAGCATGTTTGAAATGCCATGCTTAATGGCATTCTCAACCAAAGGCTGGAGTGTAAAGCTTGGTAATTTGATGTCCAGCAATTCAGGTTGAATATCGATTTCAACCTCTAAGCGGTCCGTAAAACGCGCTTTTTCGATGCTCAAGTACGAGTTCACATGTGCAAGCTCTTCCTTTAACGTCACGGTATTAATGTTCTGCTTTAAATTGCTGCGGAAGAAGTGCGATAAATTTTGGATTAGCTCGCGCGCTTTGTCAGGGTCACGACGAGTAATCGCACTAATAGTATTGAGTGCATTAAACAAAAAGTGTGGATTCACCTGAGCGTGAAGCAATTTTATTTCTGCTTGGGCGAGTAAGGCTTGTTGTTGTTGGTAATCGCCATAAAGGATTTGGCTAGATAGAAGCTGGGCTATTCCTTCCGCCATCGACATGTTGGCCGTCGAGAACAATTTACGCTTCGGTTCATACAGCTTTATGGTACCAATGACCTCTTTCCCTGCACGCAGTGGGATGATCAGCGCAGATCCGAGCTTGCAATCTTTTGCAATGGAGCATTGGTATGGACGCTCCGCGCCATCAAGATAAATGATGTCGTTTTTCTCCATGGAGTCTAATGTGCTTTGCGATGAAATCGGCGTGTTTGGTTTATGGTGATCATCGCCAATACCCACAAACGCCAAGATTTTTTCTTGGTCAGTAATCGCGACAGCGCCCACTTTGGTTTCTTCGTAAATAATACGCGCGATTTTCTCTGCGTTTTCGGTGTTGAAGCCGTTGCTTAGAATTCCCACTGAGCGATCAGCAATGGTGAGCGCTCGACGCGAAAACGTCGCAGAAAACTTTTCAAAGATTGCTTTTCTGTCTTGCAGGATACTCATGAACAACGCCGCACCAAATGAATTCGCGATGATCATAGGCGCTGCAATAGCGGACACCAGTTCATAGGCTTGATCAAAAGGTTTCGCGACGGCGAGCAGCAAAATCATTTGCACCACTTCTGCAACAAACGTGACGCTGAATACGACGCTTGGATTAAACAGCAATGCGCCTTTATTTCGCTTGATAAGGTAAACGTGGAGTAAGCCACCAATTACGCCCTCGGCGGTGGTTGAAATTGCGCAGGCTAGGTCAGTAAAGCCACCAAGAGAGTATCGATGGATGCCACCAGTAAATCCGACGGCGAAACCTACAACAGGTCCACCAAACAGCCCGCCCATAACTGCGCCGATCGCACGAGTATTGGCAATAGCATCGTTGATGTGCAGACCGAAATAGGTGCCGAGAATACAAAAGCCAGAGAAGAGTACGTAACAAATTAGGCGGTGGCTTAAGCGCGAAGAAATACTCAGCAAAGGTAAGATGATTGGCGTTTTACTTAGCATGTAAGCCAAAACTAAGTACACACACATCTGTTGTAAAAGGGAGATGACTAGTTCCATAGTGAACCTAACCTAGAATCAATGTTGTTATTGTATACCTAAGTAACCTCAAGATGCTTGGCTCAGATAGATAAGAACAGCTAAGTAAATGATGCTGCGCTGTGCTTTCTGAGTCTTAAAGTGACTTGGGTATAAAACAAAAAGAGCCTGCAATTGGCAGGCTCCTATCTTAGTCACTCAGATGTGACGAGTATTACGCTGTTTCTGATACGGCTTGTGGTTTCTCTTCGTCAGCCAGTTCAGTTTCACCTTTACCCTTAGAGGTTTTGATAACGTAACCTGTCACAGCTAGGGCAAACACAATACCTACGATAGTTGATAGTTGCATTGGCAGACCAAAACCTAGCGAGCTGTTGTTTAAGATGAACGTGACACATACCGTGGTCATGAAGATAGCTGGGATAGTGGTAATCCAGTGCAGCTTGTTGTGACGCAGTAGGTAAGCGGACGCAGTCCAAAGCATCATTACCGCTGTTGTTTGGTTTGCAAAACCGAAGTAGCGCCAGATAATGCCGAAGTCTACTTGAGTTAAGATACCGCCGATAACGAACAGTGGAAGTGCCATCAGTAGACGGTTACGTAGCGTTTTTTGTTCCATGTTGAAGTATTCAGCAAGGATCAAGCGGCTTGAACGGAACGCTGTATCGCCAGACGTAATTGGTAGGATAACCACCCCCAGGAACGCAAGGATACCACCGAACACACCTAGCAGACCAAATGATGCGCTGTATACCACGTTACCAGGACCACCGTTTTTCACAGCTTCGGATAGAGCGTCTAGAGAGCCGAAGAAAGACAGAGCGATAGCACACCAAATTAGCGCGATAACACCTTCACCAATCATTGCACCGTAGAATACGAAGCGACCGTTTTTCTCATTTTCCATACAACGCGCCATCAGTGGAGACTGAGTTGCGTGGAAGCCAGAGATAGCGCCACATGCGATAGTGATGAACAATGCAGGCCATAACGGCATGTCATTTGGGTTGAGGTTAGAGAACATGTCCGAAACTTGGAAGTCACCCATTACTGTGTGTTCGCTAGAGAAAGCAACGGCTGTCATTAGGCCAACAGACATAAAGATAAGTAGGGCGCCAAACAGTGGGTAGAAACGACCAATGATTTTATCGACAGGAACAATCGTCGCAATGATGTAGTAAGCAAAGATAGCAATAACCATCGTTGTCATGCTTACACTCAAGCTTGTTTGATCATTGATGAGGTTAGTAATCATGCCAGCAGGGGCTGAAACGAACACTACGCCAACTAGAAGCAATAGGACAATGGCAAAAATATTCATAAAGTGTTTTGCGCCATTACCTAGGTAGCGACCTGTAATGGTAGGTACAGATGCACCGCCGTTACGCACTGAAAGCATGCCTGAGAAGTAATCGTGTACTGCACCAGCAAAAATACAACCGACTACAATCCAAAGCATCGCCGCAGGACCGTATAGTGCCCCCATGATCGGGCCAAAAATTGGACCCACACCTGCGATGTTTAGTAGTTGAACTAGGTAAACTTTCTTTGTTGACATTGGAACGAAGTCAACACCGTCCGATTTGGTGTGAGCTGGCGTTTGGCGTTTTTCATTGATGCCGAAAATCTTCTCGACGAAAGCGCCGTAGATGAAATATCCGCCGATTAGGGCTGCGACACAGGTTAGAAACCACATCATAGCAATTGTCCTTGGTCTTAGTTGGGTAGGGTAATTTTTTAATCTCAGGATGCATGTTATGCGTCACTTGTGTTAAATGCATTCGGTTAGTAGATGAGTGGTCGAATAGAGCACTGAGTGGTCGATATGCTGCTTGAGCGGTTTTTAAAAATGGCGAAAGGTTGATGACAGTCTTGAGTGGCTGATTTGAGTCATCAGTGGTTAAATCTGCAAGCTCAGCGGCAAGCGCCAATAATTAGTGGTAAGCTTATTTTTGAAAACAACTACTTAAGGAAGAACCATGAAAAAGGTAACGGTAGGTCTGGCACTGGCTTTACTTGCAGGATGCACAGCAACGACAGCAGATCTTGCCAAGTCGGGAGATTGGCATCAGATCGGATATCAAGATGGCATAACCGGACACACATCGCGCACGATGAGCGAGCTTCGTGAGTTGGGTAGTGTTAAGCAAAGTGACTACGACCAAGGTTATTTAGAAGGTTTACGTGAGTACTGTAATCCTGCTTTTGCGTATCAAATGGGGTTATCTGGTCAGTATTACGAAGGGGTTTGTGAAGGTACTGAGCAAGCGCAAAAATTCCGCATGGAATGGCAACGTGGTTGGAATGAATACTCAAATTAATAGTCAATAAAGCCGTTGTTACACTGTCTGCATCACATAAATGTGGCAAAATCTTCCTTATTAAACTATGTTCATACTGCTTGATAGTGAGCACAGAAAAAAGGAATCACATTATGTCAACGCAAATGGCTGGTGGCTGGAGTCCATTTCATGAACTCACAGCAGATAATAAAGAAGTATTTGCTAAAGGTATCGAGGGGTTTGTCGGTGTCAAATACTCCCCTTTGGTTGTGGCTACTCAAGTCGTAGCCGGACAAAACTATGCGTTTTTCTGTAATGCAGAAGTTGTCTACCCTGGAGCACAACCATACCCAGCAATGGTTCATATGTTCAGTGACCTTGAAGGTAAAGTCGGTATTACTCACATTGAACGATTGAACTACTAAATTAAGCCATAAAAGGCGCCTGACTTTTAAATAAGTGAGGCGCTTTATTGATTAAGATTGATTAGCTTGCTCGATCACGACTTTTCTTAAATATCCTTGCTTGGCGTTCAGTTGCTCAGTTGCGCTTTCTTTATCCAGCCCGGTTAAAATCATCAAAATCGCTAACTTGGCGTCGTAGTCCGTTTCTTTGAGCGCCGTTTTAGCCTCTTGGTTAGTACAATCTGTTGCTTGCATAACAATACGAGCCGCTCTTGCAACTAGCTTTGCATTCGTCGCTTTCACATCTACCATTAAGTTCTGATAACTTTTGCCCAGGCGAATCATGCTTGCGGTAGTGAGCATGTTCAGTACGAGTTTTTGTGCTGTCCCTGATTTTAAGCGAGTGGATCCCGTTAACGCTTCAGGTCCAACAACGGGGCTAATCGCAATATCAGCAATATCTGCAATCGGAGAGTCAGGGTTACAAGATAGTGCTACAGTGGTGGCACCAAGCTCGTTCGCATACTCTAAGCCACCAATCACGTAAGGTGTTCGTCCACTTGCCGCAATACCAACGACGACATCGCGTTGTGTTAGCGTATTCTCTTTAAGATCTTGCTCGCCCAATGCTGGGTCGTCCTCCGCCCCTTCTTTTGCACGGAACATTGCCTCTTTTCCACCGGCAATAATACCAACGACCATCTCTGGGTCTGTGCCAAAAGTTGGTGGGCATTCTGAAGCGTCCAAAACGCCAAGTCGACCACTGGTACCCGCACCGATGTAAAACAACCGACCTCCGACCTTAAATGCTTCCGTGATCTTATCAACGGCTTCAGCGATCTCAGGCAATACTTTTTCAACGGCAAGAGGAACGAGTTTGTCCTGTTGGTTGATGCGTTGAACAATATCGAGAGAAGGCAGCAAGTCGATGTCCATGGTGTCTGGATTTCGCCCTTCAGATACCAGATGGGATAAAGCTGCGATAAGTGCATCGTTCGTCATAATGAATTAAGCCTTTTTGTTTAGGATCTATTGCCCTTAATTTTTTGAATAGAGTACACCCAGTGAAGCGAGACGACTTGCCCCCGTAACTTCCGGTAAGTTGCTAGGGAGGCCGTGAATATGACGCTGCGCAAGCCAAGCAAACGCCATTGCCTCCATGTAATCGCCATCAACACCTTTTTCTGCCGTTGTCGCAACGCTCCATTGTGGCAATAACTTGGCCAGTCGTTGCATCAAAAGCGGGTTTCTTGCTCCACCGCCACAGACCAATAGTTGAGGTGTGATGCCATGAGAAAACTTGTCGACTTCGTTGGCAATGGTAATTGCAGAATACTCGCAAAGTGTACGTTGTACGTCTTCGATTGGTAAATTGTGATGGGCCAGTTGTTGATGCAGCCAGTCAATATTGAACAGTTCTCGTCCGGTACTTTTAGGGGCTGGCATGGCGAGGTAAGCTTCTTTGAGTAATTGAGTCAACAAAGCAGCGTTTACCGTTCCTTTAAGTGCAAATTGTGCATCTTCGTCGAAGCTTTGCCCAGTATGCAGCGCACACCATGCGTCCATCAACATATTGCCCGGGCCTGTGTCATAGCCAATGACTGGTTGTTCTGGATGCAGTACCGAGATATTGGCAATGCCTCCAATGTTAAGCACCACAGTTGTGGAATCCTGCATCGCAAAAATGCTTTTATGGAAAGCAGGGACGAGTGGGGCACCTTGTCCACCTAGCGCCATGTCTTTACGACGAAAATCCGCTACCGTATCAATGCCTGTCTTGACCGCGATAATGTTTGCATCGCCCAATTGAGTGGTAAACGGCAAGTTTCCGGTAGGCTGATGGAACACTGTTTGACCGTGATTACCAATCGCACGAATTTGATCTGCGACGTAATCAGACTTATTGAGCAGCTGTAACACAGCATCTGCAAATAGGTGGCCGAGCTGATGGTCAAGTTCACCTATGGCTTTTAAATTTGTTGCTTGACCGGTACAAACAGATAACAGCATGTCTTTTAGTGCTGCGGGCATTGGGTAGTCGTCGTGCGCAATCAGACGAACGTGCTCATCGCTTATTTCAACTAGAGCGGTATCAACACCATCCATACTCGTTCCAGACATCACACCAATGTACAGTTCGTTAAATTTCATAGCCGATCTCGTCAATTCTTCATTCACTTATTGTAAAGCAAATCTGAAGCGAATAACCTCATCGAATACGAGATATTCAGCCGATTTTGAGGAGAAAACATGGGACCGTTATGGGTTGACGTTGCGGGGTATGAACTGACCGCTGAAGACAAAGAAATCTTGGAGCATCCTACGGTTGGTGGCTTAATTCTATTTGCTCGCAACTATCATGATAGCGAACAGCTTCAAGCACTTACTCAATCCATCCGAAAGGCGGCTAAGCGCCCGTTTTTGATCGGTGTGGATCAAGAAGGCGGCCGAGTGCAGCGCTTTCGTGAAGGTTTCTCATTAATTCCTGCTGCTGATGAGTACGCTAAACATCAAAATGGTGAAGAGCTTGCTCGTATGGGCGGTTGGTTAATGGCAGCAGAGCTGATTGCCCATGATATTGATTTAAGCTTTGCCCCGGTACTTGACCAAGGCCATCAATGTAAAGCGATCGGTAACCGCGCATTCGGTGAAGATGCCGACACCATTCTTCGCTATAGCACTGCATATATGCAGGGAATGAAGAGTGTTGGCATGGCAACGACAGGCAAGCACTTCCCTGGACATGGTGGCGTGATTGCAGACTCACATCTAGAAACACCATACGACGAGCGCAGTGATATTTTTGAACAAGATATGGCGATCTTCAAAGCGCAAATTGATGCCGGTATTTTAGATGCCATGATGCCTGCTCACGTGATTTTCCCACATTATGATGCTCAACCAGCCAGCGGTTCTGAATACTGGTTAAAACAGGTCCTGCGTCAGCAATTGGGTTTTAAAGGTTTGGTTTTTTCGGATGATTTGACCATGGAAGGCGCTGCGATTATGGGCAGCCCAGCCGAGCGAGGTGCTCAAGCATTGAGAGCTGGTTGCGATATGTTGTTAATGTGTAATAAACGAGAAGCGCACGTTGAGGTATTAGACAACTTACCGGTTTCAACCGTGCCACTCGCGGATGGATTACTGAAAAAACAGTCATTTTCTCCAAGCGAACTTAAGCTATCTCAAGAGTGGAAAGCGGCGAGTGAAGCGATGAAACGCTTGACTAGCTAAACCTCTTGTAAAAGATTCAAAACAGCGATTAGAAGCCAAAGTTAATTATACTTTGGCTTTTTATTTGGCTGTAAATTTAATTTTACACTAAATGTTTTTTATTATGTACGCTTGTTTTTCTTTTTTAGCCTGTTATCTTGTCGTTAAAGCTTAGTTGTCTCACCAAGGGTTTGGTTGGGTGTAAAAATAAATATACAGGTTAGAGTTATGCAGAAAAGTGAGTTGAGCAATATTAATATTATCGAAGAACAGGTTCTTATTACTCCGGAGGAACTAAAAACCAAGCTTCCTTTGAGTGAAAAAGCACGTCGCTTTATTCAAGAGTCTCGTCAAACTATCGCTAATATTATTCACAAGAAGGATCACCGCCTGCTTGTTGTATGCGGTCCATGTTCTATCCACGACGTAGAAGCGGCGAAGGATTACGCAAAGCGACTTAAAGCACTCTCTGAACAACTAAGTGACCAACTGTATATTGTTATGCGTGTTTACTTTGAGAAGCCGCGCACCACGGTCGGCTGGAAAGGCTTGATCAATGATCCACACCTAGACGGCAGTTTCGATATTGAACACGGTCTGCATGTTGGACGCGAACTTCTGGTGGAGTTGGCAGAGATGGAAATCCCGCTCGCGACTGAGGCTCTAGACCCAATTAGCCCACAATACTTGGCGGATACTTTTAGCTGGGCAGCCATCGGTGCTCGTACGACGGAGTCACAAACTCATCGTGAAATGGCAAGCGGCCTGTCTATGCCAATCGGTTTTAAGAATGGCACCGATGGCAGTTTGGCAACCGCAATTAACGCGATGCAAGCTGCGTCCTCTAGCCACCGTTTTATGGGAATTAACCGTGAGGGACAAGTCGCACTGTTGACCACCCAGGGCAATGCTAATGGACATGTGATCTTACGTGGCGGCAAGCAAACTAACTACGATTCGGTATCAGTCACTGAGTGTGAGCAAGAGATGGCGAAATCTGGTCTTGATGCTTCATTAATGGTGGATTGCAGTCACGCCAACTCACGTAAAGATTACCGTCGCCAGCCATTAGTCGCGGAGGATGTGATTCATCAAATCTGTGAAGGCAATAAATCTATTATCGGTCTTATGATTGAAAGCCATATCAATGAAGGAAATCAATCTTCTGACTTAGCTCTTGAAGAGATGAAATACGGTGTATCTATCACTGACGCATGTATCAATTGGGATTCAACTGAGGCACTATTACGTCATGCACATGAAGAGCTAGTGCCTTTCTTAGAAAATCGTCTAAAGGCTAATTAATACAGGATTTAAGGAACATCAATGGCAGTTGAACTTAACGCATTACGCGATCAGATTGATGCAGTCGACAAGCAAATGTTGGAGCTATTGGCTCAGCGTTTAGCGCTCGTAGAGAAAGTTGGGGAAGTAAAAAGCGAACATGGTTTGCCAATTTATGCTCCAGACCGCGAAGCGGCGATGTTAGCTTCTCGTCGCGCTGAAGCTGAAAAAATGGGAATTCCTCCACAGCTTATTGAAGATATTCTGCGTCGAACAATGCGTGAGTCTTATGCCAGCGAGAAAGATTCCGGTTTTAAGTGTTTGAACCCTGATTTACGCTCAGTTGTTATTATTGGTGGTAATGGTCAATTGGGTGGCCTGTTTGGGCGTATGTTCAAATTGTCGGGCTACCAGGTCAAAGTTCTCGGTAGTAAAGACTGGGATCATGCGGATGAGATTCTAGACAACGCGGGTTTAGTCGTGGTCACGGTGCCGATTCATCTAACGGAAGGGGTGATCGAAAAACTGGGGAACTTGCCGCAAGACTGTATTCTGTGTGACCTGACTTCTATCAAATCGAAGCCTCTGCAAGCAATGTTGAATGTGCATCAAGGTCCTGTGGTTGGTTTGCACCCAATGTTTGGCCCAGATGTTCCGAGCCTTGCCAAGCAGGTTATTGTGTACTGTGATGGCCGTGGTCACGAGCATTACCAATGGCTATTGCAACAGTTTGGGATTTGGGGCGCAAGCTTGTGCCAAATCGATGCACAAGAGCACGATCATGGCATGACGTTGATTCAGGCGCTGCGCCACTTCACGTCGTTTGCTTACGGTATGCACCTTAGCAAAGAGAATCCGAACATCGATCAGTTGTTGAAGTTAAGCTCGCCAATCTACCGCCTTGAATTGGCGATGGTGGGACGACTGTTTGGTCAGGATCCGAACTTGTACGGTGATATCATTTTCTCTTCTCAAGAGAATATCGATATGATCAAGCGATTCCATCAGCGTTTAGGTGATGCGGTAGCGATTCTGGATAGCAGAGACAAAGCGCGATTCATCGAAAGCTTTAAGCAGGTGAGTGATTGGTTTGGTACTTATTCTCAACAATTTATGAATGAGAGCCAAAACTTACTCAAACAGGCGAATGATAATATTCATCGCGGCTAATCACGGGTCATTTAGCCGTGCAGAGTCCGAAACAAAAAGAGCAGCGTAAGCTGCTCTTTTTCGTGTTGATGGACAAATCAGTTCGTCGCAGTATTACTCGTATCTTCACTTGATACTGTGTTGATACTAGTATCGCGATAGGGTGAATTGGTTAAATTGACTTGTAGACGTACAACGTTATCAATCAATTGAACCAAAGGTCCCCATTTCACTTTTTTCTCTTTTTCAAAGACGTCATTGAAGTTTTCTGGCGTCCACTCCATTAAGTATTGAGGGTTGAGTGCTCGTCCGAGAAAGCGTACTTCATAGTGCAAGTGTGGCCCTGTGGAGTTGCCAGAGTTACCGCATTGAGCAATGATGTCGCCTTTACTAACAAACTGACCGCTTTTCACTTTGAAGCGTTGTAGATGAGCAAAGGAGCTCATAAAGCCAAATGAGTGACGAATGGTGACATAGTTACCATAACCACGATTGCTCGGGCGAACGGTTTCCACCACACCGTCAGCCGGTGCCAGGATCTCTTCTCCTCTTTTACAAGTCAGATCGATACCAGTATGAACATGCCTCTTACCTGAAATCGGATTAATACGACTGCCGTAAGAAGAAGAAATACGTTGGTATGTGACTGGACTGTCATTTGGTATCAAACGGAACATCGTCGCGCGAACAGCAGAATCGATAGCGGCTGCGTCAATTCGCTCCTCTAACCCCATGCTGTTCTCATCGATCATCAACTCTTCGTCTGCGAGACCTAAAACCGATTCAACGTCGAATACCCGTTTGCCCAATAGCTGAATTTGATTGTTTTTGTCCGTCAAAGACTGGGAAAGTGAATGATTGGTATCAAGCTGCTCTTCGTAAAGAGCCGTCACTTCGGCCTTTTCACTTTCCAGTTTGGCGATGATTTGTGTTAGTTCGTCTTTATTGTGCATCTGCTGCTGATTAAGGTACCACGCACCACCAACGACGGCGGGTAATGCCAATACCGAAGCAAATACTGCTAGGACCGAACTGCGGCCCAAATAGAACTGCTGATCGCCGTCTTTCGTCGGGATCTGCATGATGATTTTTTTAGACATAGTTATTGTTACTTAAATAGGCGTTCATTTATTTTTCTCCTAAAAACCAGAGAGGTGCTCTAACTCTCTATTCAGAAGGTCGTTATTGCCTACATTCAATTCTATAAATCGTTTTAGTTGGCTAATGCTTTCGATGTCTATCTTAGCGATCTTCAACCTCACCTCACACTTAGAGACATCCACAACTTGCGCTTTTAACGTAATCAATTGTTCGGATTGATCAAATGAAAAAGTCACATGGACCGGAAGGGTTGGATCCAAAGCCTCAGTCTCTTCCACTTTCATGAGTAAACCATGCAAGGAAAGATCTTGAATCCTAGCTTCAATTGCCAAGTCACGTTGTTCTATCTTAGCTGGAGCTTGATGGAGAATACGTGAAAAGCGTCGTCTCTCTGTCATATGAATATTCTCGTCAGGTCGTCAAACAGAATTGAATAGTATATCAATACGAACAAAAAGTGTTCGATTGTTGTTTGAAAAGTGTCGAGGTCGCTACAGAGTGACGTAAGTGCAATGTCATGTTCTTAACGAATGAGACGGGCTAATGAGCTCTTTTTATAACAAAGAAAACAAAGGCCGCTATGATAGCGGCCTTTGTACAAATTACAATCAAACTTTGTGGGTTGCGATTACTTCGCAATACGCTTGTATTTGATACGGTGTGGTTCTGCGGCTTCAGGACCCAATGTTTTCTTCAACCAATCCATGTACTCTGTGTAGTTACCTTCGTAGAAGTTAACTTGGCCTTCGTCACGGTAGTCAATGATGTGGGTTGCGATACGGTCAAGGAACCAGCGGTCGTGCGAGATAACCATTGCACAACCAGGGAACTCTAGTAATGCTTCTTCTAGAGCACGCAGTGTTTCAACGTCAAGGTCGTTGGTTGGTTCGTCGAGTAGCAACACGTTGCCGCCCGCTTTAAGAAGCTTCGCAAGGTGGACACGGTTACGCTCACCCCCCGATAGTTCACCAATAATCTTTTGTTGGTCACTGCCTTTAAAGTTAAAGCGTGAACAGTATGCACGAGCTGGGATTTCGAAGTTGTTGATCTTAATGATATCAGCACCTTCAGAGATCTCTTGGAATACGGTTTTAGAATCGTCCATGCTGTCACGGAACTGATCGACAGATGCTAGTTTTACTGTATCGCCCATCTCAATTGTGCCCGAGTCTGGTTGTTCAGTACCACTTAACATCTTGAATAGCGTCGATTTACCTGCGCCGTTAGCACCGATGATACCAACAATTGCACCTTTAGGGATGCTGAATGACAGGTCATCAATTAGAACTCGACCGTCAAATGACTTGGTCAGGTTCTTCACTTCAATAACCTTATCACCTAGACGCTCACCTGGTGGGATAAATAGTTCATTGGTTTCATTACGTTTTTGATGATCAGAGCTTTGCAGTTCTTCAAAGCGAGCCATACGTGCTTTTGACTTCGCTTGACGACCTTTAGGGTTTTTACGTACCCACTCAAGCTCTTTCTCGATAGTCTTTTGGCGAGCACTCTCTTGGGAGGCTTCTTGTTGTAGACGAGCGTCTTTTTGCTCCAGCCATGAGGTGTAGTTGCCTTCCCATGGGATACCTTCACCACGGTCCAGTTCTAAGATCCAGCCCGCAGCGTTATCTAGGAAGTAACGGTCGTGGGTGATGGCTACTACGGTACCTGTGTAATCCACTAAGAAGCGCTCTAGCCAAGCCACTGATTCTGCATCTAGGTGGTTGGTAGGTTCATCAAGCAGTAGCATGTCTGGCTTAGAAAGTAGCAAGCGACAAATAGCCACACGGCGGCGTTCACCACCTGATAGGTGCGCAATTTTTTGGTCCCATTCAGGTAAACGTAGTGCGTTTGCTGCACGCTCAAGCGCATTTTCTAGGTTGTGGCCATCTTTCGCTTGGATAAGGGCTTCTAGCTCGCCTTGCTCTTTTGCAAGTGCGTCGAAGTCTGCATCTGGTTCAGCGTATGCTGCGTAGACTGCGTCCAAACGTTTCAGAGCGTCAGCAACGTCAGCAACCGCTTCTTCAACAACTTCACGAACGGTTTTTGATTCGTCTAATACTGGTTCCTGAGGTAGGTAACCTACGTTTAGACCAGGTTGTGGACGCGCTTCACCGTCGATATCCGTGTCGATACCTGCCATGATACGTAGCAGTGTGGATTTACCTGCACCGTTCAGACCTAAAACACCGATTTTCGCACCAGGGAAGAAGCTCAGAGAGATGTCTTTAAGAATTTGACGCTTAGGTGGCACAATTTTGCTCACCCGCGACATGGTATATACGTATTCAGCCATTGCCGATCGTTCCTAAATTAACTGTCATTCAAACCCATCATTTTATACCAAGTGCTTTGTTTTTGTTACCGCATTGCAAGAATTTCCCTAACGAATGGATTTCTTATTTTGAGCTGACCGGAAACTTACACGGTTAGGGTATACACTTTTGTTATTCGTTAAGAATGACGAAGTGTTTTCTATGCGAGTTAGAAACGCTTTGTCTCCATCGTCTTAAAGTTTGACGAGTACAATTTTTAATACACTAAGTTGCTTTACATGGACATCTGCATTCTGTGTAAATAGATGCATGTGTGAAAATTGCCTTAACATCACATGAACTCTAACAAAACTAGGCTTTAGGGCAGTATATGTCTGGGGAAAATGACACAAATGAGATTCAACGTATCTGAATTGGCTAAAAACGTATGCTGCGCCGCCGCGTTGTGTGCTATGAGTTTGAGTGCTAATGCCGCGCTGAGTTTGGAAAAGCAGCGCGAAGTATATGAGCAAGCTCAAGATTTATTAGATAAAAATGACATCGATGGATACCTTTCGATTCGTCCTAAAATTTCTAACTATCCACTAACGCCTTATGTGGATTACCGCACTTTTATTAGACAGTTACCGGAAAAGTCACCACAACAGGTAAACGAGTTTATTTCTGAGCACGAGTCTTTTCCATTTTCTCGTCGAGTTCGCGCTCCATACCTCAATCATCTTTATAAGCAAAAAGATTGGAAAACTATTACTGAGTTTCAAAAAGTCATTCCTAGTGGTGAGCGTTACCAATGTATTTTCTACGTTGCTCAGTTAAAGCAAGGCAAGAAAGTCGCGGCGTTTAAAGGGGCTGAACATATGTGGTTACGTGGCATCAGCATTGCTGATGAGTGTGACCCATTATTTGCGGCATGGGACAAGGCGGGTGAGCGTACCGATGAACTGATTTTACAGCGTATGTTACTGGCGTTTGATGCTCGTAATGGCGGTTTGATGAGTTACTTGCTCAAACTGCCTAAATCTGCGCAGGCAAAGCAACAAGCCAAAGAAATGAAAGCGTTGTTTGATAATCCTGCAAGTGTTGCGGAATTCGCGAAGAAAAAACCTGCGAATGATTTTAATCGAGCGCAAAGTGAATATGCGTTAGAAAAGTTGGCTCGTATGAACACTAGCCAAGCACAAGGTGCGTACGATGCCGTCATTAAAGGACAGAAGTTTTCTCCAGAAAAAGCGCAAGAACTTGCCGACTATATTGCATTTCGATTGACTCGTACGGAGTCTGAGTCATTAGCTAAATGGCGCGATGATAAAACGAAAACCAGTCAGTACTTACCGTTGATTGAAACGCGCATCCGCTTAGCGATTCAAAATGCAGATTGGAAAGGCGTACAAGAGTGGATTGCTGTTCTAAATAAAGAAGAACAAGCCACGCTACGCTGGCAATATTGGCTTGGAAGAAGTGAAATAGCGTTAGGTGATGACATCGCGGGGAAACAGCGTTTAGCAACTCTGCTTGGGCAACGAAACTTCTACAGTGTGGCTGCCGCCAATGCAATCGGACAATCAATCAAATACCCAACGCATACGGTTAAGTTGGATAAGAAAGTTGTTCAACCCTATCAAGACTCGTTAGCTCGTATCGAAGAGTTGATCGCGACGGATAAAATCGCAGCAGCGAAGAGTGAATGGGCACACTTACTGCGCCGCGTAGGAAAAGATGAAAAGGCGATGTTGGCGGCTTATGCATCATTTAAACGTTGGCATCACCTAACGGTGACCGCGAGTATTCAAGCGCAGATGTGGGATAATATCGAACTTAGGTTCCCAATAGCACACCGCTGGTGGTTTAACTTTTATGCGAAAAAGCACAACATTGATCCCGTCACGATGATGTCTCTCGCTCGACAGGAAAGTGCGTTAGATGTTGAAGCCCGCTCTCCAGTTGGCGCTCGTGGTCTTATGCAGATCATGCCTGCGACGGCGAAGTACACGGCACGTAAATATAAGTTGAGTTATCAAGGTACGCAGGATCTCTACAATGTAGGAAAAAATATCGAAATTGGTAGCCATTATTTGCAAGGTTTATTAGAGGATTACGATAATAATCGTATTTTTGCTCTTGCTGCTTATAATGCAGGTCCTAACAGAGTAAAAACGTGGCGAGAGCGTACCCAAGGAAAAGTGGATGCTTATGCCTTTATTGAGGCAATTCCATTTAAAGAGACGCGCGGTTATGTACAAAACATCTTGATGTTTGAAACATACTATCGTGATCTTTTGGGTATCGATGGCGCGTTCTTGAATCAACATGAGATCAATACCAAGTATTGAGTGAGGTAACTTGATGTCGCACGAACCCGAGTACAAAGACTGGCAACAGATTATTGAGCTAATTCGAACAAGTATGGGCACCCAGCAAGATGACATGCTGTTAACTATGCTGATGTCACGTGATGAGAGAGAGTCATTAATATCACGCGTTAATATAATTAACGAACTTCTTAAAGGAGAATTATCTCAACGTCAGATCAGTCAGATGCTTGGTGTGGGCATTGCCACCATTACTCGTGGCTCTAACGAACTAAAGTCGAAATCTGATGAAGAAAAAGACAAGTTGAAAGTCTTGTTAGAACAAGTTGCGGTATCTAAGTAGACAGTATATCCAATTTGCTTTTAGGCCTTGGTGTTACAAGTGACTAAGATAACGTATTACAAAGGGCGGAAATATCCGCCCTTTTGCGTATCTAGAGACTAGGCTGAGTGTTATAAATTTGAAGGAAAATGCTCAGGGTTTGTGAATGGAATTAAAGCCAGAATCAAGGCTTGGTGATAGACTGAGCTTCGAGTTAGCTGGTTTTGGGTTAGCAGGCTAATAGCGCCACCTTTCTGTTTGATATTATCAGTACCAAACACTTCGTCCATTACATCTCCCAATTCATTCGCATCCTTGAGTTTTTCCAAGACTTTTGGCGGCAACATTAAGCTTGCAGAACGAGATTCACCGCGGTGAGTCTCTGATTCAACCACCATCCAAGCAAACGTCACGTTTGCTTCAATTCCCGCTTCGAGACCGACATAGTAATCCGCGTTTGGCATCTCTACTTTTGCGTTTTTAACGCGGTTTAGCGCACCACGATGAGTTTCTTCATTCGTCATGGGCTGATCTGCGACCTCACTCGGTACACTGATGCCAACGAAGTTGAATTCTTGATGCGGAAATGCATTACGAAATGCACTTTGAACTGCATTAATTTTGGCTGGGTTTAGCGATGCGATTACGACTTTTTGGGTTGCCATGATCTTTTTACTCACTGGTGTCTATTAACTCAATTTTACTTGCGTAGGCTTTACGTTCTCACTCGGGTAACAGCCTAATACTTTCAAGTGCTTAGTGATTTTTGTTAGCTCTTCAAGTGCCTGTTGCATTTCTGTCGAAGCAAGATGTGATGTCAAGTCTACGTAGAACATCTCTTCCCACGGGTTCCCCATAATTGGGCGTGATTCTAGCTTGGTCATATTGATGCCGTAACGTTGCAGCACTAATAGTGTTTCAACCAATGAACCTGCCTCTTGGGAGGTCGACATGATCAATGTGGTTTTTGCTGGAATCTGAGTAGAAACTTCAACCGGTTTACGAGCAACCACGATAAAGCGAGTATGGTTTTCGGTTTGGTTTGCGATGTTGCCTTGAATTGCTTGCAAGCCATATAGCTTACCGCTTGATGCATTACCAATTGCAGCTACATCATCACGATCCATCTCTTGGACTTTCTGCATTGCATCTGCTGTGCTCGCGCAGGACTCCAGCTTTACTCCTTTCATACGGCTTAAAAACTCACTGCACTGTTGGTGTGGCTGAGGGTGAGAATACAGCGTTTTAATATCTTCCAGACGAATGTCTTTTTTCGCAACCAAGCAGTGTTCGATTGGTTGAGTTAGCTCTCCAACGATGTAAAGCGTCGTGTGTTGTAGTAAGTCATACACTTCATTAATAGAGCCTGAGCTGGTGTTTTCGATTGGCAGAACGCCATAATCAGCATGGCCAGATTCAACCGTTTGAGTCACTTCTTTAAAGTGCTCGCAGTTGAGCTCGATAAGCTCCGTATTTTTACGACTGAAGTATTCGCGACTTGCCAAGTGCGAATAAGAGCCTTTGGCTCCTAAAAAAGCGACGCGAGCAAGTGGCTTACGGCTTTGCTGTGGGTTAACGAGATTTTGCAGATAACTTTGTTGAAGCAGAACTGAGTCTTCAATGATGGTATGGAAAAGTTTGGTGATGTACTGCGCGTCAAGTTCGTATTTATCTTGGCCATTAGAAATCAGCTTGACCAATAATTGCTGTTCACGGACGGCGTCGCGAACAGGCTTTGAGGTTTGTACTTTGCTTTTGGCTACTTCAATGCTGAGTTTACGGCGCTCAGACAATAAGCTGAGAAGTTGGTCATCCAACTCATTCAAGCGTAAACGAATTTCTTCGAGGGAAATAGGTTGGTCAGTCATCAATTCTTTCCTTATAAAAAAGCCTCCCGATTTGGGAGGCTTTCTGTTTGTTTTTGACTTTTCTTTCACAAACGAGTTTGCCCCTCCAACTATGGGAGGAAAAAGAAGTCAAAAATAAACAGTGAGGTTAAATGCATAAATAGTGCTTAATTTATGAGTGTTTAAACACAATAAGCAAGGCTGGGGAGAGCGTCAAGCAAAAAAATAGCGCCTTTCGGCGCTATTTCCTCAATCTGTTCAGTTTACTCTTCTTCTTCCACTAGCTCAGGCTTACTTGCACGTCGAGCTTCAGGTTTGTGGGTCAGCTTGTTCAATTGTCGTTCTAGTTTTTGCTCCACTTCGTTGATAGCTGCGTAAAGATCTTCGTGAGTTGCTGAGGCAATGAGCTGGCCTTTAGGAACTTTGATAACCGCTTCGAATTTCTTCTGTTTGTTTGGTTCCTCACTGAAAGTTGCTTGGCAACCAATTAGGTCTACTTGCCATTTCTCCAGTTTTTTAAATTTGCTCTCAATATGAGCTCGGATTGCAGAGGTGATTTCGATGTTTTTGCCAGTGATATTCATTGTCATAAGTGTTTTTCCTCTGTTGCATCCCTCATGGGTTGAGTTCAGATTACCGCTTTAAACATAAAAAAATGTGATTCAGATCATTATTTTGCTCGGGTTTTTTATGATGAAAAATGAATGTGATCTCACTCAAGAACTTCTGAGATTTATCGTGAAATTGCTTGTTATCGGTTAGTAAATCCGTAGATTGGATAGAGTACTCAGCTGAAAACGGCCTCGTTTTTAGGGAAGTTTTACGGCCTAATATTTGAGGTGGTTAAAATTTAACTACACGTAAGGTGTGATGACGATCACTGAGTCTCTCCAATGAATCCATTTAAAAAGCCGCTTACTGTACAAGCGGCTTTTTACTGTCTGGCATTTGGCTGACTTTTCGTAGCGGTATCATGAAAATGGGGTCTTTTGGGGCTAGTGAAACCCTTTCTAGACTTTTGACTTGGTCCAAACTTTCTAGTTGTTTGTATATTATGTAGTAGCGATTAATGCTTGTGACGTACCCAACCGTTGAGCTTAAACTTTTCCGCATAACGACTTCCACGTTATTAAACCAAACATTAGGATCGTAACCTTGTTGGGCTGCACGCTTACGAATACGCTCTACATTGCCGGGGCCCGCATTGTAAGCCGCCAATGTAAAGTAGAGTTTATTTTGTGCAGTAATATCAGGATCACTGAAGTACTGCTTACGCAAAAAAGCTAAGTATTTCACTCCAGCATGAATGTTGTTTTCTAATTGTCGAACATTTTTGATATTGATATTCGGATCTTGAGCGGTGCTGGGTAGGACTTGCATTATACCAACGGCACCTCGACTTCCAACTAGGTCGTTATTAAATCCTGATTCCTTGTAAGCGATTGCTGCGATCAGTAAATAGTCGATATCGTATTTCTCACCATAGCGTGAAAATAGCGCCGCGAGTTTTTCTAGTTGAGCAATTTTCTTAGGGTTAAGAGCTCTGTTCAACCATCCCGTGTTATCGATGTATTTACCGTAAATAACGTTACCGAGTAGTGTCCCAGAGCGAGACTTCTGGATGAACTTATTCACGACGGCTTTTAATTTGGGACTATTTTCTCGCATTGCCCAAGCAATTTTGCCATTTTTGCGGATAGGGATTTTTTTGTGCACCCGAATATCATCCATCACTTTCAGCCAAAGCTTGGCTTTATGGCTATCGAGAACAATGGCTTTGACGTAACCATTGTTGAGCATTCCGACCAGCTCATAATCTTGAAGTGTTTCTTCAATAAAGTGCACGATAACAGGCGGTAAGCCTTTTTTGTTTAGTTTCTTATTTAGTGTCTGAATGCTTTCAAAGTAGCTAGAACTGGCGCGCACCCAAATCTCTTTGCCGCTCAGTTGTTCGATTTTCGTCATCGTTGGTGTGCTTTTGTTTGTCACTACCCACTCTTGAATGTCAGTGAGAATGGGTGAACTGAACTCCACTTTCTGTTTGCGCGTGTCGGTAATAGTCAGGTTGGCGACAACTAAGTCACCTGAACCGTTTTCTAAGGCTGGCAGTAGCTGGTCGCGGGCAACAGGAATAATTTGTACGTTAAGCTTTGGTTTGAGTTTACGAAGGTCTTTTTCGAAATGCGCCAGCAATTCCGCGCCTATGCCTTTTGGTGTGCCGCCCTCAATGTAGTAAAAGCCTAAATCAGCAGAAACTAAGACGCGCAGTACATTCTTCTCCTTGATGACATCGAGGTCTCCGGTATAAGGAGGCTGTTTGAGCGGCGAGATTTGCAGTGCGCAAACGGAAGCAGACAATAGGAGCAGCATAACTGCGCAAAGCTTAGATATCGTCACGTTCACATCCTTTTTATAAAGGGGGGAGGAGAACTTTAAGCATATGTGGAGCTAGGAAGATCATCAAGAAAGGGCTGAATACACTATTGAGAGTAATAAAAAACCGCCACGGTAAAAACGGTGGCGGTTCAGTTTAAAGCAAGTTCAATTACTTCACAGGGTTGAGCTCGATAAGCTTTTCAGTTCTTGCTACGGCGTCTTCCAAACCAAGTTGCTTGTAGGCCTCTAGCTGGATAGTCAGTGACTTACGTGCAGCTTCTGTGTCTGGATACGCTTTTTGTAGCTCTTGGCTGCGATTAATAGCAGCGACCCAAGCTTCACGGCGAAGGTAGAAGTCAGCAGTCGCTAAATCATAGTTCGCTAGACGGTTTTTCAGCGCAACCATACGTTTTTGTGAATCTTCTGCATATGGGCTATTCGGGTAGCGTTGAAGTAGTTTTTTGAAGTCATCAAACGCTTTTTTTACCGGTTCAGGATCGCGATCGCTTCGATCTACGCTGAATAAATCATGCATAAAGTTACGATCTTGCGCCATGTGGCTTAGACCTCGCATGTATAGCACCCAATCCATCTTTTCATGGGTTGGGTTTAAACGCATAAAGCGAGAAATGGTTGCCAAGCCCAAAGCAAGGTCGTCGTTTTTGTAGTACGCATAGATTAGGTCAAGCTGCACCTGTTCTGAGTAGGCACCGAATGGGTAACGTGAGTCTAATGCTTCCAGTTTCTCAATTGCAGAAAGCCAATTACCACTTTGAAGAGAAATCTGTGCGTCTGCATACAGTTCCGAAGGCGGCACATCAGGAACGATTTCTTCTTTGCTTGCACATCCAAACAGAAGGGATACCGCTAAAAGGCCTGTTAAAGTCTGACGTTTCATATCAGGAGTCTGTTCCTTGAATCTAAATATTTCTTAAGCTGCCGTTACTTTCTTTCCAGTAACAGATACAATGACGTAATAGTCTATTTTTTCACAGTCGTGAGCATTAGTCTCACAGTTTTTAAAAAAGTTCGATATGGCTCAGCAGATTGTATTAACAAATACCGTAAAAGATAGCCAGTTAGGTCAACGTTTAGACCAAGCTATCGCCGAATTATTCGCGGACTTCTCTCGCTCGCGCCTAAAAGAGTGGCTGCTTGATGGGAAAGTTCAAGTTGATGGTGAAGTTGTCACTAAACCTCGTACCAAAGTAATGGGTGGCGAGGAAATTACATTGCAAGCCGAGTTAGAAGATGAAGAACGCTGGGAAGCGCAAGATATCCCGCTAGATATCGTCTATGAAGATGAAGATATTATCATTATCAACAAACCTCGTGACTTTGTGGTTCATCCGGGCGCTGGTACGCCTGATGGCACTGTGCTTAATGCGTTGTTGCATCATTACCCTGATATTGCAGAAGTACCTCGTGCAGGTATCGTGCACCGTTTGGATAAAGACACAACGGGTTTGATGGTGGTGGCGAAAACCGTTCCTGCACAAACTCGTCTGGTTCGCGCACTGCAAAAACGTAATATTACTCGTGAGTACGAAGCGATCGCTATTGGTCGTATGACTGCGGGCGGTAAAGTGGATCAACCGATTGGTCGTCACTCTACTAAGCGCACGCTTATGGCGGTAGCACCAATGGGCAAACCAGCAGTAACGCACTACCGTGTTGCTGAACGCTTCCGCGAACACACGCGTATTCGCTTGCGTCTAGAAACGGGTCGTACGCACCAGATTCGTGTGCACATGTCTTACCTTCAGCATCCGTTGCTCGGTGATATTGCATATGGTGGACGTGCTCGCATCCCGACAGGTGCGTCTGAAGAGCTAACGGCAATGATCCGGGGTTTCGATCGCCAAGCATTGCACGCAGTAATGCTGCGCTTTGAGCACCCAATTACGGGCGAAGTTCTTGAGTTTCATGCTCCAGTGCCTGATGACATGGTTGTGATGACTGAAGCGCTTCGTCAAGATACAGAAGAGCACGGCTTACCGGAAGAATTCTAATATGAAGACGATCATTCCGAATTGGCCAGCGCCTAAAAATGTCAAAGCTTTCGCCTCAACACGCATAGGCGGATTTTCGACAGGCCCTTACCAAGGGCTAAATTTAGGTACTCACGTTGGGGATGATTTGTCTTTAGTAGAGAAGAACCAAGCTTGGTTGGCGCAACAGGCAAGCATGCCAAATGCGCCAATCTGGTTAAACCAAACGCATTCAACCGTTGTGGCTCAAGTAAATGAACCAACAACACAGGTGCTTGATGCGGATGGTGTATTTACTTCTTCAAGCCATGTTGTTTGTTCAGCGATGACCGCCGACTGTTTACCTGTATTATTGACTAATACACAAGGTACGCAAGTAGCCGCTGTTCACGCAGGTTGGCGTGGCTTAGCAAATGGCATTGTCGAAAATGCGTTAGCGTTGTTTTCTGGTGAAGTGATAGCGTGGCTTGGCCCCGCCATTGGCCCTCAAGCCTTCGAAGTGGGTGAAGATGTTCTGCAAGCTTTGGTTGATTTTGATTCACAGGCGAATCAAGCATTTGCTCCACGCGATATCGACGGTAAATGGTTTGCTGACATGTCGGTGCTGGCAACGCAACGTCTAAACCGGGCTGGTGTGACACAAGTGTTTGATTCTGGACTTTGTACTTACCAAGATAAAGCCTCTTTTTACTCTTATCGCCGTGATGGTAAGACTGGTCGACAAGCAACCTTTATTTGGATCGAAGACTAGCTATAAGCACCAAAGTGCTAAGATGCATACTACTATTTTTGCAAAGCTATCTTTATTCATTCACTCCCTTGAAATTCCCCACCCGAGAATCCATCTTTCTAACTGTCAAAAGAATTTCCTTTAGTTGAGGTTAGGAAGGTAGATATGCGTCTTGATCGATTCACAAGTAAGTTTCAAATCGCTATCTCTGATGCTCAATCACTAGCGTTAGGGCGCGATCATCAATATATCGAGCCAGTTCACCTCATGGTGGCTTTGCTTGATCAAAATGGCAGTCCAATTCGTCCATTGCTTACTATGCTGGATGTGGACGTAACGCATTTACGCTCTAAATTGAGTGAAATGTTAGATCGATTACCAAAAGTCAGTGGCATCGGTGGGGATGTTCAGCTCTCTAGCTCGATGGGCACATTGTTTAACCTGTGTGACAAAGTGGCGCAAAAGCGTCAAGACTCCTATATCTCGTCTGAAGTCTTCCTGCTTGCCGCTTTAGAAGATCGCGGACCATTGGGGCAATTGCTCAAAGAGATCGGCTTAACAGAGCAAAAAGTCAGCCAGGCAATCGAAAAGATCAGAGGTGGTCAAAAGGTCAATGATCCGAATGCAGAAGAGCTTCGTCAAGCATTGGAAAAGTTCACCATAGATCTTACCGAACGTGCAGAGCAAGGTAAATTGGATCCGGTTATCGGCCGTGATGATGAAATCCGTCGTACTATCCAGGTATTGCAGCGTCGTACTAAAAACAACCCTGTGATTATCGGTGAACCAGGCGTAGGTAAGACAGCAATTGTTGAAGGCTTAGCGCAGCGCATAGTTAACAATGAAGTACCTGAAGGTCTGCGTGGTCGCCGTGTGCTATCACTGGATATGGGCGCACTGGTTGCTGGCGCGAAATACCGTGGGGAATTTGAAGAGCGTTTAAAATCAGTATTGAATGAACTTGCTAAAGAAGAAGGCAACGTCATCCTCTTCATTGATGAACTACACACTATGGTCGGTGCTGGTAAAGGTGAAGGCTCAATGGATGCGGGCAACATGCTAAAACCGGCATTAGCTCGTGGTGAGCTGCACTGTGTTGGCGCAACAACATTGGATGAATATCGTCAGTACATCGAAAAAGATGCAGCATTAGAACGTCGTTTCCAAAAAGTGCTGGTGGATGAGCCGACCGTTGAGGATACCGTAGCGATTTTACGTGGCTTGAAGGAGCGTTATGAGCTTCATCATCACGTCGAAATTACCGACCCAGCGATTGTTGCTGCGGCGAGTTTGTCACATCGCTATGTCTCCGACCGTCAGTTGCCGGATAAAGCGATTGACTTGATTGACGAAGCGGCTTCAAGCATTCGTTTACAAATTGACTCTAAGCCAGAGTCCTTGGATAAGCTTGAGCGTAAAATCATCCAACTTAAAATTGAGCAGCAAGCACTAAGTAACGAGCACGATGAAGCGAGTGAAAAGCGTTTGAAAGCGCTTAATGAAGAACTCAATGAAAAAGAACGTGAGTACGCTGAACTAGAAGAGGTTTGGAATACAGAAAAAGCAGCTCTTTCTGGTACTCAACATATTAAGTCTGAGCTTGAACAAGCTCGTATGGACATGGAGTTTGCTCGCCGAGCTGGCGATCTAAACCGTATGTCGGAGCTTCAATATGGTCGTATTCCTGAACTTGAGAAGCAGTTAGATCTTGCAACCCAAGCTGAAATGCAGGAAATGACGCTATTGCGTAATAAAGTAACCGACAACGAGATTGCAGAAGTACTTTCTAAGCAAACCGGCATTCCGGTATCCAAGATGCTAGAAGCGGAAAAAGAGAAACTACTTCGTATGGAAGACGTGCTGCATAATCGTGTGGTAGGGCAAAGCGAAGCGGTCTCTGTTGTATCGAATGCCATTCGTCGTAGTCGAGCTGGGCTTTCTGATCCAAACCGACCAATTGGCTCCTTCTTATTCTTAGGTCCAACTGGTGTGGGTAAAACAGAGCTTTGTAAGACACTTGCGAGCTTTATGTTCGACAGTGAAGATGCGATGGTCCGTATCGATATGTCTGAGTTCATGGAGAAACACTCAGTGGCAAGATTGGTGGGTGCGCCTCCAGGCTATGTCGGATATGAAGAGGGTGGTTACTTAACGGAAGCGGTTCGTCGCAAGCCGTATTCGGTAATTTTGTTAGACGAAGTAGAGAAAGCGCATCCGGATGTATTTAACATTCTGCTGCAAGTTCTCGATGATGGGCGTTTAACGGATGGTCAAGGTCGTACTGTTGACTTCCGTAATACGGTTGTGATCATGACATCTAACTTGGGTTCATCTCGTATCCAAGAGAATTTCGCAACATTAGACTATCAAGGTATCAAGAGTGAAGTGATGGATGTGGTTAGCAAACACTTCCGCCCAGAGTTCTTGAACCGTGTTGACGAAATCGTGGTGTTCCATCCACTTGGTCAAGAGCACATTAAGTCCATTGCTTCTATTCAATTGGAACGTTTGGCGAAACGACTAGAGGAGAAAGGCTATCAACTAGAAGTTTCCGACAAAGCACTCGACTTGATCGCTCAAGTTGGTTTCGATCCTGTGTATGGTGCGCGTCCTTTAAAACGTGCAATTCAGCAGAATGTCGAGAACCCGTTAGCCAAATCAATTCTTTCTGGTGAAATCGTTCCAGACAAGACAGTGCAGCTAATTGTTACTAATGACCAAATTTGTGCTCATCAATAATTGTATGGATACAGTAAAATTGAGATAAAAATCACACTAAAGGGGCCGTTTGGCCCCTTTTCTATAGTTTTTTAGAGTCTTTTGTCTGTTTTCTATACGAATAAACTAAAAAGGTGAGTTTTTTTAAAAAATGCACTTGTGTTCTTTAATGAACTCCCTATAATGCGCCTCCGTTGTCATGGGAAAGCAAGTGAAGCGGAACCTAAACAACTACGGTTAGTGAGTTAAAATTAACTCGCAGATAAATAACTTAAAAAAGTGTTTGACACGATAAGTTATCTAGCTAAAATAGCCGTCCACTTTGAAGAGAACTTCGAAGTGTGCTCTTTAAAAATATAGACCTATCAATCTGTGTGGGCACTCGTTGATGATAATCCAATTAGAAGCTTAGGCTTCAAATTAGGTTTCAATGATACGAAGTGACCATTGAATCGAAAGATTCAGCACAGTCAATTCAAACATTACTTATGTAATGTTCAGTATTCATTGAGCCGAACAAAATCTTAAATTGAAGAGTTTGATCATGGCTCAGATTGAACGCTGGCGGCAGGCCTAACACATGCAAGTCGAGC